>CALCGG010000118.1 GCA_937900945.1 uncultured Sulfurimonas sp.
ATTCAAGAGCTATTATGTCCACTCTAAAGTTTACTCTTTAGAGTTACACTTGTTTCACAAGTAAGCTAAGATAGCTTACTTGACTTCTTCTAGTCTAAAACTTTTCTAGCGCCTATATCTTGGATAGGTCTATTGTTTGGATGATGCATTACATGTAAGAATTGTTCAACCTGCTCTTTTGAAACTGTATCGTAAGATTTAAGAACAAACCATCTAACACCCTCACTACATGGTGGAGTTGTAAGTGAACCAGTAAATCTATAGTATGATTTATCCTCCGGTAAAAATGCATTTATCTCTTGTGAAGCTATAGAAATAGAAACTTCTTGTCCCGCTTCAAGCGGCATTTTTTTTCAAACTTTTTTAAGAAGCGGATTTTCATTGCCCTCTTCAAATAAGATTGCTACAACAGCTAAAGAACCATCTTTTGCCACATGTACTAAATGTGCTTCTAATTGATATTTTATAACTATCTTTACTTCATGTACCAGTTTGAAACATAATCTATTTTATTGACATAAATCAATTTATGTACTATTATTTCAGTACACAATTTAAACTTTAAATTATGATTAACATAAATAATATGTATCTTTATGTTAACATAAACGTAATAACATGTGAGGGAAAAAATGACAAAATCTATACTTATGAACAAATATCCAATCTTCTCTTTAGAGATTCAGAAGAACGAAACAACTTACTCAAATGTAAGTGAAATTGTAAACTACTTAAAAGGTTTAGTAGAAGCCCATCCGATTGCAAAATACATAGCTACTTTTGATCATTATGACCATACATCATCTTTATCTGCTGAAATAAGTCCAGATATTAAAGACGCTAAAAATATTATATTTTGTTTTGGAAAACAAATTCCAAATAGTAAGATATTGGCTGTAAGACCAAGAAGTATTGGTATTTGTGAGCTTGAAAACTCATTTATGATAGACTTTTTAGAAGTTCCAAATGGACAGCTTCATACTGTTGTGGAAAATTGGACTAAATCAATAGCGAACAAATAGTAAAAAAAGATTATAGAGTCAGCAATCTTTTCTTAAACCTTATTGTATTGCTAGAAGAGTTGGCAATACAATCTAGTTGATACTCTACCATCTTGTGAAAGGGATTTAGAAATTTATCCAGATCATCTTGTTTTACATTTTCAACATCCCATTTATCCAAAAGTTCTATTACTTCCAATGTTGATTCAATGGTTGATAAACAATATTCTGCAGGCTGCTCTTTTATCTTAAACTGTGAAAGTTTAGAACTTGTAAAACTTAAAGTTTTAAGCCCTTGAAGGTTTTTACTTTCTCTGATCATCTTCAGTGAACATGCCCATGTAGAATCAATGATAAATATGGCCATCTTTTTCTTAACATGCTTGGTAGGATATGATTCACTGAGATTTATGGCATCTTTTGAAGGATAAAGTACAAAGCTTTCATGCGTGGAAATAATCTCGTTTATCTTTTTATGATTTGTAAAATCAATTCCTTGAAATAATTCTGAATTTTCCAATGCTAAATGTGTTAAATGTCCGGTTCCGTTTTTTACTTTTTTAAATTCTTTTGGGTGCATAAGTATGATAAATTTTGTATTCGTGTTAAAACTATGAACATGTTCACACATGCAAGAACTTTTTGGTCTATAACAGTTGTAACACTTTTCTCTATCGCCATAATATGTATTCATAAAGCGAATTGTACTACAATTCCATCATGAAAAACAGATACGACTTAATAGTTATTGGCACTGGTGCGGCTGGCATGATGGCTGCAATCGTTTCCGCACGCAAAGGAAATAAAGTTCTTCTTTTGGAAAAGCTTTCTAAAATCGCCTCTAAACTAAAAGCAACCGGCGGTGGCCGTTGTAATCTTACAAATACGCTTTCAAATGAAGATTTTATGAGCCGCTTCGGTCGTGACGGCCGTTTCATGCAAGATGCACTTGGAGCGTTTGACCACAAAGCACTTGTAAACTTTTTTGCCGAAATTGGAGTAGAGACACATGCCCCTGACGGATACAGAATATTTCCAACTTCGCACAGTTCAGCCACAATAATTTCAGCTCTTGAAGAGGAACTTCAAGGATTGGGTGTAGACCTTCTTTGTTCCCAAAAAGTGGAACAGCTGCTTTATGAGGACAATCAGATCACCGGAGTTCAAACACAAAACCAAACTTTTAATGCGCTACATGTAGTGGTTGCAACGGGAGGTCTCGGATATCCTGTACTTGGAGCAGAGGGGGACGGCTATACCCTTGCAAGTAAGCTTGGACATAAAGTAACTGAACTTCATCCTGCTATGATGCCTTTGAAAGTTAAAGAGGAATGGGTTAAAGATTGCCGCGCAGATACAATCGCAAAAGTTGAACTTAGAGTTGATTTAAAAAAGCATAAAAAACTTCGGGCAACAGGAGATCTGATATTTACAAACAGCGGAATAAGAGGTCCTGTAGTTTTGGACTTTGCGAGAGAGGTAACACCGCTTTTAGAAAAATATGGGGAAGTGCCTCTCCTTTTAAATCTTACAAAAGGGATGAACGAAGAGCAGATTACTCAGCATCTCAAAGAAAAAGTTTTAGCAAATCCGCTTGATCAAACGATACAGCATGTAAGCACCCTGCTCCCTTTTGCCTTGTCACATGAGTTGTGTTTATTAGCCGGTATAAATCCTGATGAAACTTACAATAAAACAACTGGCGCACAAAAAGCAAAATTAATCCAACTCTTAGCGTGGACACCACTCACTGTAACAGGGCATGACGGTTTTAAAATGGCAATGATAACCCGCGGTGGAATCAATCTAAAAGAGATAAACCCTAAAACTATGCAGAGTAAAATAATAAACGGCTTATATTTTTGCGGTGAAGTTATGAATCTTGATGGTCCATGTGGAGGCTATAACCTCCAATGGAGTTTTTCTAGCGGTGCTTTAGCAGGAGAGCTGAAAACTAATTAAGAAGCTTTCTTAACTGCTTTTTTCGCTGCTTTCTTCGCTACTTTCTTCGTTGCTGGTTTTTTACTTACAACAACTTTAGCTACTTTTTTAGCTACTTTTTTAGAAACATCTGCTTTTTTTGTTACTTTTGCTACAACTTTCTTAGTTGCTTTTTTACTTAATTCTTTTGCCATTGGTGGCTCCTTAATGTTTTTTTAACATATTACTTACTAAATAGTAATAAATTATAGTGAAAGTGTATAGTTTTTTATTCATAATGTCAATGTTTTATGGTTATTAGTAATATTTTATAGTTATTTTATCATTTATAGCATCATATAGGATATAATTCTGAGTATTTAAAAGAAGGAGTATCATGACTTTCATAGAGTTTAAAAAGCTATTGCTTGATGCAGAAATCAGCTTACCAAAATTTAGTAATCTGATAAAAGTAAGTGAAAAGAATATTCAGTCTTACAAAAAAAAAGGTGAAGTACCCAACACGGTAGCGGTGATTGCCACTTGTTTTTCAGTTATGAATAAAAATAATATTCCATACCGTCTGATGATAGAAGAGTTAAAACTTGAAGCAAAAACAAAAGTTGGTGCCGGTTTTAAAAAGAAAAATAAAAGTCCTGATGTTATAGAAGAACCTAATA
Source organism: uncultured Sulfurimonas sp. (assembly GCA_937900945.1). Taxonomy (GTDB): domain Bacteria; phylum Campylobacterota; class Campylobacteria; order Campylobacterales; family Sulfurimonadaceae; genus Sulfurimonas. Next base: position 3,602 of record CALCGG010000118.1, read on the forward strand.
TAAAATAATAAACAGAATGCTTCATACTGGAGTTACAACAGCCAGCGAAGCTTTAGCTAATAAATAACTACCTTGAAATCTTCACTCCAAATATTGTTAAGCTTTTTTCAGCATTGTAGTAAGGCTTCCACCATTTAATAGCCATAGGAACAGTTAAATTTAGTAAAAATAGAGTAAATATTAAAATATAAAATTGCTCAATATTTATAATCTTATTATCCACAAAAGCAATATTTATAACTATAAACGCAAGTTCTGCACGACCTAGCATTCCCAGCCCTATCATCACACTTTCATGCCATTTATACTTTCCTGTGTATCTGGCAGATAAGGATGCTGAGAGAACCTGGAAAATTAAAACAGCTACAAACAAAACTATGACTGCAGGTAAAACATTTATAAAAATCTCATAATCAAAAATCAACTTTGTTCCAAGCATTACAAAAAATATCGGTCCAAAAATAGTGTATGCAAGATGATTTATAACAAACTCCCCATCTTTTTTATGTGACTTTATCTGATTATCAACTTGAATAATAAAATATTCTTCTTTTAAAAATAGGCCTGCAAAATATGCACCTATAGCCGGATGAAATCCCAAATGATTTGCTATTGCACCAAAAGTAAATGCTGTAAAAATCATGACAAGCGGTGTAAATCTGCCACTGTACGCAGTCAAAAGTTTTCTTATACCAAGATATTTTCGAATTTGCACAACTATCTTAAAAATAGGTCCATGATTGATATTTTTCTCTTTCTGCAGAGAGTCTGGAAATAAGACCATGCCAATAAAAATAATAATAGCAAAAAATATTATCACTTTTAAAAATATTAAAAATATACTATAAATATCAATACCGTTTGATATATCACTCGAAGTGCTAAGTGCGATGGGAACCATAATAGCTAAGCCGATAAGAGATAAAACATCGTCCACTACTGCTGCACTCATAATGGCGGTTGAAGCCGTAGTCTTATGAAGATTTTGCTCTCTTAAGCTGACCATAGTTAAACTGACAGCTGTCGCTGTCATTGTTAATCCCCATATTATTTGAGAGTTAAAATCATAACCAAAAAGACCTGCAGTAAAAAACCCTGCTAAAAATGGAAAAATTGCACCAAGTGTGGCTATGCCGAAACTTCTTTTGATACCTTTTACAAAATTGCTCAAATCTTCATCAAAGCCAAGAGCAAACATGATAAACACAATACCCCATTCGCCAATCATATGAAGAACTTCGCTATGTTCAGGCAGTATCGAAAGGTTTACACCGACAGAACCAAATAAAATCAGCCAAAGAACATCCACTGTTGATGTTTTTGCAGATAAAATTTTAGATAAAACTACTAAAAAGATTATTATTGCAGAATAAGTCCAAAGATCATGTTCCAAATGCAATCCTTTTTATAAAAGTATATAGGATTAATTATAGTGTAAAAAAAGTTATATGAATATATTCTAAAAAATTCCTATCTCATAGATTAAAAGAGCGATTCTATCCAATGAAAGATAGATTTCTAGTAAAAGTAGCGAATAGAAGCGAAACCATAAGCTTCAGCTTTTTTTACCATATCAACCTGCCATTCTTCAACTATACCGCCCAAAGCAAATACTTTTACATTGCATTTTTTCAAAAGTTCTTTCAAATCTTCTATTCCTTTTGGTTCACCTTTTCCAGGTGAGGTGAAAATAGGACTGTACGTAACAGCGTCAGCGCCAAGCATCTCTGCTTTTAAAACTTCTGCATGTGTATGTGTGCTTATGATAACTTCCAGACCTAAACTCTTTGCATGTGTAATTTCAGAGAATTGGGCTGAAGTCAAATGCACACCGGTTGCATGCAACTTGTGCGCCAGTTCCACATCCATATGTATAAAACTTTTGATTCCTTCAAATTGTCTGCATACTTCCATAAAACGTAAAGCTTGAAGCTTATAATTTGGATTTGTTTTGTCACGATAGAGTGCATAAGTCGGCTTGTGCACTTTAAACTGTTCATAAAGTTTACTCTCAAAAACATCAAGTATATCTGTGTAAAACTCTTTTGAAGTAATTAGATATCTATGCATTAAAATTTATCTATAAAGTGGATTTTGAAAATCAATTCTATGAGCATCTACGCCTTGAGCATATCGCTGTGCCATACCATTTACATGATACTCAAGTCTATCAAGCAGATAAAGCTCACTTTTTGTATATTTTGATTTTGCCTCACTTATATAACTTTGTAAAAATTTCAATTTTTCTTGTTCATCATCAAAGTTAATACTTTCTATGATAGCTTGAATATCGTCGTATTCACTTCCACATGCAGACAAAAAATCATACGATAAATCCATAGTTTTCATAGTATCAAGTGCTTTTGAAAAAGCAAAATGATTGTAAAGCATACACCCTACAAAATATTCTATGTCTGAGCTTTCAAACTCTGAGTACTGTTTATCTTCATCACTGAATTTTTCATGCCATATTTTTAAAATTTGTTCTATTTTATTATCCATACCTTACTCTTGTTATTAATTTTTATCATTATACATTAAAGCATTAAAATCTCACATTATTTTAATTTGTGACTTAGATGATTTGAGATAATATGCTCCATCATGAAAAGAAGAGGTGTTAATGCAAAGAGGCGATGTTAAGCATGAGGTATCAAAGGATGCAATTCTTGAAGAAGTAGCAATTACACTAACAGAATATAGCAACATCTTAGATATGCAAAGCGAAATACTGGAAATGCTCGCATCAAGTGGCAATGTTACAGATATGTTAGCTCGTTTATGTACTTTAGCGGAAAGCTTACTTCCTAATGCCGTTGCTTCTATTATGCTGATTGATCAAGCAACTGGTTTGATGAGTGTATTGTCCGCGCCAACAATACCGCAGGTTGGACATGACGCACTAAAAAATCTAAAACCTGGCAATCGTGGCGGCTCATGTGGAAATGCTGTTTTTCACAATGAACCGCAATTTGTGCAAGATACATTTGCAGATGACAGGTGGTTAGATCTTCGTCAAATCGCGTATGATTTCAATTTATGTTCATGCTGGTCAATGCCGGTAAGAGATGAAAACAAAAAAGCGATAGGAACTTTTGCTTTGTCTTCATTTGAACATCGTTCACCTGCTCCATTCCACAAAAAATTACTTGAAACTGCCGCTTCTATTGTAAGCATAGTACTTAAAAATCAAAATAACGAAAAAAGAATAAAGTTGTTTTCAACTGCCATGCAAAATGCGGCAAACGGTATGATACTTACTAATGATAAAAATGAAATTATAGAAGTTAATCAAGCTTTTGAAAATATATATGGATATGCAGGAAAAGACGTTTTAGGTAAAAATCCAAAAATTTTCGCTTCCAAACAATATAATAGAAAATTTTATAACCAAATGTGGAAAGCTATAACCACCGAACATAAATGGAGTGGAGAGATAGTTGATAAATGCTCAGATGGAACGCACATTAACCAATGGCTAAGCATTAGTGCTCTGTATGATGAAGAGAAAAAAAATGTACATAACTATCTCGCAATTTTCACTGATTTAACAGAACTTAAAAATGCACAGACAAAGATAGAGCAAATGGCATACAAAGATTCACTCACAGGTCTTTGCAATAAAACACACTTGGAACAACTCATCAGTTCAAATACAGAACAAACCTTAATCTTACTGAATATAAATAATTTTAGTTATATAAATACTGCTTATGGTTTTGAGATTGGGGACAAACTATTAATTACGGTTGCCAACATGCTAAAAGAAAAGAGTGATGCTACACATATTTGTAGAATCAATGCTGATGAATTTGCACTCCTCTATCATGGAAAAATAAATATTAAAAATAAAGTTTTAACAATTCAAAATTTATTTTATAGAGAAATTCAGCTTGATAACATAACATTAAATATATCCTTTTCCTATGGCTGTGTTTATGGGGTTCACAATTTACTTAGAAACAGTGCATTAGCACTAAAACAAGCTAAAGAAAATGGAAAAAACAACTTATATATTTTTAATCAGGATGAAGACAATATAGGCCATACGCAAAGAAAATCATTTATATCATACAATAATCTGCTTCATCATGCTCTCAAAGAAGATAAAATTGTTCCATATTTTCAAGGCATAAGAAACAATATAACAAAAGAGATTACAAAATATGAAGCACTGGCTAGAATACAAAACAATGCAAAGATAATCTTCCCTAATGAGTTCTTGGAACCTGCCCGTCTTGCAGGTTTGTTGCCAGAGATTACAAAAGTCATGATTGACAAAAGTTTTAAAGCTATGTCATCAAATAATTATACTTTTTCTATAAATATTACGGAAGAGGATTTAAACAAAAACTATTTGACAAATTATCTTGAGGAAAAAGCATTAGAATACAGTATTAAAAGTTCTCGTGTAATTTTAGAGGTACTAGAGGGCATTAGCTCGCATGGCAAAAAGAACCATATAAAACAGCTGATTATACTCAAAAGTAAAGGTTATTCTATTGCTATTGATGATTTTGGTTCTGAATACTCAAACTTTGAGAGAGTTTTGGATTTAGAAATCGATTTTTTAAAAATAGATGCAAAGTACATCAAAAATATTGATGTAAGTCCAAAAAGTTATGAGATTACAAGAGCTATAGTATTTTTTGCAAAAAATGCAGGTATTCCCTGCATTGCAGAGTTTGTTCATAATGAATCAATTCAAAAAATTATAGAAGAGTTGGAAATCGACTATTCACAAGGCTATCTGTTTTCGGAGCCAAGTCCTTTATTAACATGAGTTGAAGTGATTTTTTAAATCACTTCAACTCACCCCAATTATCCCCAATATTCAAACTAGCTTTGAGTGGAATATTAAGTTGTATTATGTTTTGCATTATATCTCTAAACTTATTACCGAGAGCCTCTGCTTCATCTGCATCAACTTCAAATATAAGTTCATCATGGATTTGAAGAAGCATTTTTGCATTGAGCTTTTCTTCTTTTATAAGCTTATGGATTTTATTCATAGAAAGTTTTATCAAATCAGAGGCACTTCCCTGAAAGACACTGTTTACTGATTCTCTCTCAAATGCAGCCCTAAACATTGGTGTAGCATTTTCATAATCAAAATATCTTCTTCTTTTTAAAAGTGTCTCCACATAGCCGTATTCTTTTGAAGCATCAACAATGGATCGAAAGTAGCTTCTAACAGTTGGAAAGCTATAAAAGTACTTTTCTATTATTTCCTTAGCCTCTTTTGTTGTTATCCCTAAAGTATCTGAGAGTTTCTTTTGCCCCATCCCGTAAAGAAGCCCGAAATTTACTGTTTTTGCCACTCCTCTTTTAGCGCTCGCGTCCTCTTCGCCAAAAAGTGCTATAGCAGTCTGCATGTGGATATCTTTGTCATGATTGAAGGCATCCACCAAAACTTTATCCTGTGTAAAATGTGCAAGCAGGCGAAGTTCGATCTGCGAGTAGTCAATCCCTATAAGTTTTTTACCCTCAGGTGCCACAAAAGCTCTTCTGATTGTAGCACCAAGCGGTGTTCTGGTCGGGATATTTTGCAGGTTTGGATTTTTTGAACTGAGTCTTCCAGTTGCTGTTCCTGTCTGCACAAAAGAGGTATGTATTCTGCCATCTTTGTCTTCTTTGCTTAGTTTTAAAAGCGGTTCTATATAGGTCGAGAAAAGCTTATAAACCTCACGATAATCCAAAAGCATTGGTATGATTTCATGCTCATCTTTGAGAGAACTTAAAACTTTTTCATCCGTTGAATAACCGGTCTTTGTCTTTTTGCCTGATTTAAGTCCAAGATACTCAAAAAGTACAACACCAAGCTGCTGCGTTGAGTTGATATTAAACTCACGTCCAGCTTTTTCATATATGCTTTTTGTCAGACCTGACAATGTTTCTTTAACCTCAACCAAAAACTCTTCTAAAAACTTACTGTCAACTTTTATACCCGCTTTTTCCATAGTTAAAAGAGTAGTTATGAAAGGTATCTCGACATTAAAAGCTTCTTCTATAAGATGAGTCGCATCTTGAAGGGAAAGCTTATGATTAAACAGATGAAATAGTCTTAATGTTATGAAAGCATCTTCTGCTGCATATTTACAGGCATCTTCAAGCTCTACACTTGCAAAAGTATCCCCTTTTTTTACTGTATCTTTGAAGGCTACCATGGTGTGGTTTAACAGTTTATCTGCAAGTTTATCAAGACTCAAAGCACTCTCTGGATTAATCAACCAAGCCAGAATCATACTGTCTGCATACACTTCCAAGTTATCATCTTCTAAAAATCTGGTCACAAAATGCAAATCAAACTTGATGTTATGCCCGACAACACGAGATTTGAAAATCTTTCTTATAGCTTTTTTAATCTCATCTTCATGTATTTGCTGGGGAACTCCCAAATAAAAATGGGCTATTGGCACATAATAAGCTTCTGCTTCATTCATACAAAAACTAAAACCAACCAGCCTGTCATTGTAATAATCAAGTCCGGTTGTCTCTGTATCAAATGCGACTATCGTGTTTTCATCAAGCGTATTTAAAATCTTGTTTAACTCTTTAACATCGGTTATAAGAGTTGGTTTAAACTCTATTTTTCTTGTCTCTTGAGAAATTTCTTCTTGTTTGACAACTGCATTTTGCTTTGTTTCTTCGCTCACCATATTCTTCGCATGCAGAACTCTTAAAATCGCATTTTGCTCATACTTTACAAGTTCATCATATATGTTTAAAAAAGGGTGTTCAACGTCCATCTTATAATCTTCAAAATCAAACTCTTCAAGTACATCATCTTTTAATGTGACAAGCTCTTTTGACATGTAAGCATTTTCTTTTGATTCTATTAGTTTTTTCTGAATGCCGGGAGGTTTAATCTCCTCGATGTTTGCATAAATGTTATCCAGTGTCCCGTACTGGACTAGAAGTTTTTCAGCTCCAACCTTTCCTATTCCCCTAACACCTGGGACATTGTCGGCACTGTCTCCCAAGATAGACTGATAATCTATAAACTGTTTAGGTGTGACTCCGTACTTCTCGAAACAGGCGTCTTCATCCACCGTTTTTCTTTTGATTGCATCAACTAAAACTATTTTACCATCGTCTATAAGCTGATAAAGATCTTTATCATGTGAGACAACCCGTACATTATAGTTCTTTTCTTTTGCAAACTTTGTCACAGTCGCGATGATATCATCGGCTTCAAAACCAACTTTACCTAAGGTTTTATAGCCCATTTTATCTATCCACTCTATCGCAATCGGCAACTGCAATGTAAGCTCTTCCGGCGGAGCTGTACGTTGTGCTTTATAATTAGAGTCTATTTCATTCCTGAATGTTGGACCTTTAGAATCTATAGCAAAAACTATATAATCACTGTCATGTTGCTTTTGAAGGGTTGAGATAAAGTTTGTAAAACCTGTTAAAAGTCCTGTAGGAAAGCCATCTTTGTTTTTTAGATGTTGAGGAAGTGCGTAAAAACTACGAAAGAAAAAACCAAATGTATCTATTATTGTAACTGTTTTACTCATTCATGGTCTTTATAACGTAGCCATTAAATCGTTCACAGAATTTTCCAGAATTTTATGATTATATCCTGCTTTAGCAGCTTGTGTAACACCGATATTGATGGATACCTCAGAAAAAGGTTTATTCACAGGGATAATTGCTTTGACAATATGAAGAGCCATACTGTACTCTTGTACCTCTTTTGGTGCGGCAGATGGATTATCAGCATATTTTATCATTTCGATAAATTCTTGATCAAACCCCCAATGCTCAAATACAGCAGCTGTTACTTCTGATGTTGTGACATCAACATAAGATTTTTCAACCATCGCCAAATTATTTGACGTTTCAATTTCTGAAAAGAAACTTGTTGTTTCTCCCTCTTGAATTATGTCACTTGATATTAAAATCTTACCTGTCTCTTGTAAAAATGCAGCAAGATATAATTTATCAGCTTTTTCTCTATCAACTTGTTTATACCAACTAAGGATCAAAGTTGCTTGGAGATGTGAAATCTCAGCAAACCTGTCAGGAGTGATACCATAAGGCTGCATATCTACATTTAATAACTTTCTGACAGAGTTGCCAAGTGCAATAGAACGCGTCATTCCCATGCCAAACAGACTAACTGCATGCGCTACACTTCTTATCTCCTTACCAAAGAAATAGAGTGGAGAGTTTGCAGCTTTTAAAAGATTTGCAACTATCATAGGGTCACCCTCAATAGCCTTGACCAAATCATGTATGGAAGAATTTTCATTCGCATAAACTTTATTGATGTCTAAAATTGTCTTAGAAAGCGGCGGAAGTGACTTTATACTATTTATAATTGAGCTCTTCAAGATTAAGCCTTTTATTTTTTGATTATTATAGCAAGTTAATTATGACAGTTAGTTAAAGTTTTTTGCGGATTTGATATATACGTATATCCATGGTAAATTGTATATGCCCCATACAGTATAACAGCGATAGATGATAAGCTCATCATCATATTTCTAAAACTGGTTGCAGATGCTAAAGATGTCAAAAAACCAAGTCCGAACATTGCGGGAATAGTGCTCATTCCAAAAATGGCCATCACTAAAGCCCCATATAACGGGTCAGCAGTACTTGCGGCAGTAATAGCAAAAAAGTATACAAAGCCGCATGGAAGAAGACCGTTCAACATTCCAAGGATGAAAAAACTCAGATTTGATTTTGAATTCAGCACCTTTTTAAAAGCTTCTTTATAGATGGAAGAAGAGGAAAAAGAGTGTTCTATGAGAGTTAAAAACTTGATTTTTCCCATCAAAGACAAGCCTGCTAAAACCATTACTATGCCTGCAAAAATAAGTAAAATTCCACTGCCGTTGTTACTAAAAGTAGCTACTCCGCCTAAAGCACCAAATATAGCACCCAATACACTATAAGTCAGAACTCTGCCGAAAGAGTAAAGCAGATGAGCAGCACTTTGAGAAATTTTAGAGCTTTTTGGGTCTATTTTAATCGTTGAATATGCCACGACTATACCGCCGCACATCCCGATGCAGTGACCAAAAGATCCTAAAAAAGCGATGCTGATAATAGTTATAATATTTACCGTTTCCATTATTGACCTAGCAGTTGTTTTTTTATAAGCGGATTTCTCATAGTTTCACCATGTAAAACTTTAAGTTTCATAGTTTCAAAATCTATAAAACCATCCATTTTTTTATCATATGCACCAAATCCAAAACTCATAGGTGTTTTTTCCGTAAGAGAATAAAAAGCTTTCCTTGCCTCTATCCACTTTTTGGTATCTCTAGACATAACCCATATGACAACATCTTCTTTGAACTCTTTGTCTTTTAACCAATTTACAAAACCGCCATGATCATGAAAAAACCAGGTTTTGCCATCAGGTGCAACAACCTGTGAAGCATAATCCAGACCTGTAATTACCATGCCACAGTCACTATCTTGATATCTATTCACCTGCATGATAAGAGGCAATCTTTTAAAATTACCCTCTTGCACAACAATCATTTGCTGCTTTTTAGCCAAAGATAAAAATATAGCAACAATTATTGTGACGATGACTAAAACACTTAAAAAAGGAATCATTCTTTTCATGCTAAACAAAACTCCGTTATAAATTCTATAAAATAAGCTATCTTCTTTTTTTACCCTTACCCAGATCGTCATAATGCAAAAAAACTGCCAAATCTTCTTGCATATTTTTGTCAAGAGTATCCCATATTTTCTTCTTTGTATCATACCTAGATATATCTTCTGTTTTACTTTTTTTAATGTCCCGTATAAGATAGTGATAGCGAACTATCTGCTTTGTGTAGTCACTTATAAAGGTCCAATTTTTAATAATCTGATAACTTCTTTCTTCATGGTCTGTAAAACTGTATTCTCCAAACTTTATATCTTCATCATCTTTTTTCCACGCAGTTGAGGGCTTACCAATGTCATGGAGTAAGGCGGCTGTAAAAAACTTAAAATCATTTGCCTTTATGACATAATATACAACTCTAAAAGTATGTATCAAAACACCATGCTGATGCCATTTGTTCTGAACAAAAAAAAGTGACATCAAGTTTGCTTTTGAAAAAAAAGAATTATTTACTTCAAGCATGGTATCTCTTTTGCGCCATCGGATGGCAAATTTCAACTGTCTCTTTTAAATCTTGTTTTTGTATATGCGTATAAATCTGCGTTGTCAAAAGTGATGCATGACCCAGTAACTCCTGAACAACCCGTAAATCTGCTCCTCCAGTTATAAGCGCTGTAGCATAAGAATGCCTTATCACATGTGGAGAAACTCCTAAATATTTTTGTGTAATTTTATAAGCAGATATTCTGCTCAATTTATCACCTTTATAATTACACCAAACAAAATCTTTTTCATATTTAAATTCATTTAGATAATCTTCTATGGCTTTTTTTGCGACATTTGCGATTGGTACAATTCTCTCTTTTTCACCTTTTGCATGCCGAACATGAAGCCATTCACCCTCTATATCACTTCTGCTCAGTGATAAACATTCACTTATTCTTGTTCCTGTTGCATATAAAAACAGTATCAAAGCATAATCACGAAGACCTATCCAGCTACTTGTATCTATAAGTTTAAGAGAATTTTGTATTATCTCATAAGATAAAAATTTTGGCAGAAGTTTTGGGATTTTGGAAAATTTCAGTTTTGAATGCTCATCTGAAAATTGACTTTTATAACAAAAATCAAAAAAGGCATTCGCTGAGGATAGTTTTCTATTAAGTGTCCGTTTATTTTTATACTTGGAAAGAAAAGTTAAAAGAGTATTTGAGTCAAGCCCTATCAAAGGTTTTTTGAGTTCATTTTCAATCTGACTCAAATCACTTTTGTAGGCTTCTACACTCTTTTTGCTGAGTGCCCGCGTAACACTTATGTATTCTATAAAAGCCTCTAACTCACGGCTCAACGGAGATAAATTCATCGTCTACAAAAAACTTTTTATCTGCAGTAAACACATAACCATCTTCTACATCCACACTAAACACATCATTTGTTGACAAGTCTTTACTCATCTCTATCAGATATCCCTCTTTTTCCAAAACATACAATTTATTATCCTTAGCAATGATTCCTAAAAAATGGGCAAAAGGAAATTTAACTTTCGCATTGACTTGCAAATCGGGTGTCAAAGAGATAACTTCACCCTGTTTTGTTGTAATAAAAATATTTTTACCATCATCAATGGCATTACGAATTTCATAATTTGCTCTTATCTCTTTTTGGGACATTGATAATATTTTATTGCCTGTTGCAGCAATAAGCTTGTTGTCTATAACATTAAAGTAGATAATGTTATTAAAGTTTTCTTCACTAGATACGATTACGCTTCTTAATTTCTTTTTGAGTTTTGAATTTACTATGACTAACTTTCCATCAAGAGTCAAAAACATGACCAAATCGTTCATAAAGTATGGGTTCACAATCCTCGCATCAACAACAACAGGCGCATTGCCCTGCTCTTTTAACAGTAAAGATTTTGTTGATATAGAATAAAGTGCCATCTCATTATCTGCAAATAAAACAGCTAACATATCATCTTTTACACTAGCCGCAGCTATTGTTTTTTCTAACGAAAAGGTCTTATTTTTCAACTGATTGTCTTTATACTCAAGAGACATGTTACCATCAAAGTTTGCACTGATTACCCAGCCATCACTTGCCCCGATGAGTCTATAACCCTCTTTTACTTTAACATCAATAACAGCATCTTTTGTGCGAACCTTTCTATCTTCTAAAAGTGCGACATCTGAGGAAATATCAATTATACCCTCATCGGCATTTCCGTAATAATCCCAACTATCTTTAACATCGTTTGGTTCATAAACTTTTTTGTTGCTGCATCCGCTAAAGAATAAAGCTAAAAGAGCTATGAAAAGTATAAATATCTTTTTCAAAATTTTACTTTACGCCATAATGAAGCAGTGCTTGAGCTATCTTATAAAGAGAAGAGTCTTCAGATATTTTCAAAAGTTTCTCATGTGCGCCATCTATTTTTGATTCATTCATTAACATTATTGCACTTTGAACTGATGCCAAATCTCTGTAAATAGAATTTTGTTTTAGTGCATAATCATTCAATGATTTTGCATCATTTGCCAACTCATAAGCAGCCAAATCCGCAACCAATAAAGCTTTTGAACTTGAAAGCTCTTTTAATTTTGCTACATCTTTGTTTGCTATCGTTTGAGAGAAAGTCCATACATCATATAGATTTGGGCTTGATTCTTTTAAGTCAGATAAAGCTTTTGGGTTTGCAGCATTTAAATTTAACTCACTTAATGCCTCATTTGCAGCAGTAATTTTACTATGCTCATTTGCATCGTAGGCTATATTTGCTACAACTGCCACAACAATGGCAATCAAAGAACCTATCATTACATTTTTATATTTTTTAACAAATCTCTCTGTCATGACAGCTTTTTCAAAAAACTTCTCTTCAGAGTTTAATTCTTCTCTTACCATGTCAATATTATTTTTTAAGCTCAAAAATTTTCCTTAATTCAAAAAGTTCAAAATAATATCGCATACTTTGTTAAAGTTTCATCAAACAATATAGTTTTTTTCGTTACAATCATATAAATTAAAACTTTTAGGACTCTGTATGCAAGTAGATGATGCACTATTAACAAAATTGGAAAAATTGTCTTTTTTAAAAGTATCTGATGATAAAAGAGGGGAGATATTGAATCAATTATCAGAAATCGTTAGTTTTGTTGATAACTTAAGTGAATTAAACACTGATGGAGTGGATGACAAGTTTGCCATGAACAATGCCTCAACATTTCTCAGAGAGGATGTTGCCTCATGCAATACAAGCATTAATGAAAGCATTCTAAAGCATGCACCGCTCAGTGGTGACAACTTTTTCATAGTTCCAAAAATCATAGAGTAACAAATGATTCAAATTTATGGAATTAAAAACTGTGACAGTGTTAAAAAGGCACTCTCATTTTTTAAAAAACATAATTTAGAATATGCGTTGCAAGACTTTAAAACTCAAAAAGTTTCATGTAATGATGTTTCATCATGGTTAAAGCAAGTAGATATGAAAACACTTTTTAATTCTAGAAGCACAACATACAAAACGCTAAAATTAAAAGAGTTAAATCTTGATGAAAAGACTCAAAAAGAGTGGCTTTGCAAAGAAAATCTACTTGTTAAGAGACCTGTCATTGAGTTTAACGGCAAGGTTATTGTTGGATTTAATGAAAATATTTATAAAGGATTGTTCTTATGAGTGAAGAAATAAAAGATAAAAAGTCGGTAGATGTAAGAAAACTACTAAAAAGTGTTTTAGCGTATGGCTCATCTGATTTACACCTTGTTGTTGGCAGTGAACCGCAAATCCGTATCGACAAAGAGCTTAGACCTCTTAATTTGCCGGTATTAGATGCAAAAGATGTCGAGGAGATGGCTTATTCTCTTATAGAAGATAAACAGAAAAAAGTATTTGAAGAAAACAATGAGCTTGACTTCTCGTTTGAGTTGGAAAATATAGGTCGTTTTAGAGCTAACTACTACCGTACTATTCACGGTATTGCATGTGCATTTCGTATGATTCCTATTGATGTTCCAACACTGGACGAGTATGGCAATCCCCCAGTTTTTAAAGAACTCATAAAAAGAGAAAAAGGACTTATCCTTGTAACCGGACCTACAGGTAGCGGTAAATCAACAACTCTGGCTTCAATGCTCCATGAAATAAACTTAAACGAGAGAAGACATATCATAACAGTTGAGGATCCGGTTGAGTTTGTGCATAAAAATATAAAATCACTTTTTTCTCAAAGAGATGTAGGAAGTAACACAAGGTCATTTGCTGCGGCACTAAAATATGCATTAAGACAAGATCCTGACATTATACTCATCGGTGAGATGAGGGATGCTGAGACTATCGGGGCAGCCTTGACTGCTGCTGAAACCGGCCACTTGGTTTTTGGAACACTCCATACAAATTCTGCACCTGGAACTATTAACCGTATTATTGATGTATTTTCAGGAGAGGAACAGGGACAAGTTCGCGCACAACTATCATCTTCACTTGTAGCAGTAATAGCGCAATCACTTATACCTAAAATTGGAGGAGGAAAGGTAGCTGTGCAAGAGATACTTATCTCAAATCCAGCTGTTGCAAACCTCATTAGAGAAGATAAAGTTCATCAAATATATTCTCAAATGCAGTTAAACCAAAAAGAGACTAAGATGACCACTCAAACTCAGGAAATCATAACTCTTTTACAGAAGAAAAAAATAACAAAAGAGAATGCTCTAAAAAATTCCAACCGTCCTGAAGAACTTATCAAGATGATAGACGTACTCTAGTTACATGAACATAGTCATTGCTGGTGCTGGACAAGTAGGATACTCTCTAGCAAAAGCTCTTATGGAAGAAAATGAAGTTACAATAATAGACAGTAGAGAAGCGGCAATAGAAGAGATAGATGCTTCTTTGGATGTTTTAAGTATTTACGGTAATGTTGAAGATTCCTTTACCTACAGAAATATTCAAAAAGATATCGATTTATTTATTGCCGTTACCAATTCAGATGAAGTAAACCTCTTATCCTGCTTGATAATAGACAATATCGTAAATGTAAAAGAAAAGATTGTCAGATTAAGAAATGATCTTTTTTTTAATGAAAATATAAAAAATAAACTGGGCATCTCTACCATGATAGCCCCTGCTCAAGATGTTGCCGAACATTTTAATTATCTTGCTGATTTTCCACATATAAACAATGTTAAAACTTTTGATTTCACAAAAGCTTTTTTACTCTCAGTTAGAGCATATAAAGAATTTGAATCTGCACTCATTGCGACCTTCATCAACAAGTTTGATAACAAAATAATAGTTGCAGGAATTGAAAGAGATGAAAAATTTTTCATACCTGGTGAATCTGATATATTTATGCCAAATGATCTCATATATTTCCTAGCATTTCCAAGTGCTATAAATTCATTAAAAGAGATATTTTCTGATATATCAGATAAGCAGGATGTAAAAAACTGTATTGTATATGGGGCCAATCAAGTTGGAATAGAAGTATCTCGTGTTTTAGCAAATAAAAATTTAAACGTTAAGTTGATTGATAAAAATTTAAAAAATTGTCAAAATGCAAATAGTATTTTAAAGAATAGTGTTGAAGTTATAAAAAGCAGTTTTGATATGGATTCTGCTATTGAGAATTCATTTGCGTCTATCAATGTATTTATTGCATCAACAATGGATGATGAATTTAATATTATAAAATGTATAGAAGCAAAACAAAAAGGTATAAAAAAGGTTATCGGGATTAATAACAGTGCCAAATATTCTACATTAATGAGAAAATTAGGTATCGAGGTGATTCGCGGAGAAAAAATGAGTGCATACTACTCAATACTGGAGAATATGAATGCCTTCAAAATTATCACTCAAAAAACATTTTGCGGTGAAGAGGGTACTATCTATTTAAGAGAGATAAAACAAGATTCAAAACTTCTAAACGCCAAACTCTCAATAAATAATAAAATAATCGATAAAGGGAACTTTTATGTCCAAAGAGACAAGAAATTTATTTTATACAAAAATATAGAGACACTTCTGCAAGATGACATCCTTATAGTATTTGCACAAAAGAAAGATTCAAAGTTGATTTCAAATTGGCTGAAACAATAAGTCTTTATGGCTAATGTCTTAAATAAATGAATACAAAAAATATATTAAAATTTATTTCAATAGTTGGAGTCGTAGTATTTATTGCTCTTCTTATTCCTCCTATTATTGGATTTTTTTACGGTGAGGATGTAACTGTATATTTGCTTGTCATGTTGTCATTATTAGCCGTAAATGCAGGAATATCTTACACTCTAAAAGACCACCATCTTTCTCTTGATATAAAAGAAAGCATCATTTCCGTAAATTTAGTTTGGTTACTTTTAGGAATCGCCGGTGCACTTCCTTTCATGCTGATGTCCAACAGCGGATTTGCAGATGCATTTTTTGAATCCATAAGTGGATTTACGACAACTGGGGCAACAGTTTTTACAGATATCGAAGCTTTGCCTCACAGCATACTTATTCATAGAAGTTTAACGCATTGGCTTGGCGGCATGGGTATTATTGTTCTTGGAATTGGTCTTTTACCTCTACTTAATCCCAATGGCTCATTAACACTTTTTAAAGCAGAATCTACTGGAATTTCTTTAGATAAATTTTCTCCAAAAATTAAAGATACTGCAATTAAACTATGGGGGATTTATTTTCTTTTTACATTTGCAGACTTTGTATTACTCATGATTTTTGGTATGGATTGGTTTGATGCAATCAACCATGCTTTTTCCACAATTTCTACCGGTGGTTTTTCTACAAAAAACAATTCTATGGGATATTTTACAAATGACCTTATAATTTGGACAACTACTTTTTTTATGCTTATCTCGAGTATAAATTTTTTATCTCATATAAGATTTTTTTACGGTGATAGAAAAGCTTATTTTCATGAAGAGTTTAAGTGGCTGCTTTCTGCTGCTTTACTCCTTTCATTTCTTCTATCTTTAGTTCATTATTTTAACAGTCATGACAGTTTTTATGCAGCCCTTATGCACTCCTCTTTCTCTATAGTATCTGTAATTACAACAACAGGATTTGCAACAATAGATTATGGAACATGGGGTAATTTAGCAGTTATGCTCATATTATTCTCTATGCTTTTAGGTGGAAACACAGGCTCAACTGCAGGCGGTATAAAAACTATAAGATTTATTATATTTTTTAAAAATATAGCTTTTGAAATTAAAAAAACACTTAACCCAAATACAATCGCCACCATGTTTGTAGATGACAAGAAAGTAAAAAGCACTACGATACGCTCTATATTTGGATTTTTATCTTTATTCTTTTTAACAATCTTTATGACTATGGTTTATCTATATGCGAGAGGCTACGATGAGATGAGTTCACTCTCAACAGCTATTGCTGTAGTTGGAAATATAGGACCTGGATTTGGACTCACCGGACCTAGCAATAATTACGGATTTTTTACTTGGTATGACAAACTTGTATTATCATTTTCTATGATTGTCGGAAGGCTCGAGTGTTATACTGTTTTTATAATTTTTAGCAGTAGTTTTTGGAAAAAATTCTAAAAAAACAATTCAAATTGTTTTTTGACTTATTTTTTTCTAAATCTTATCATTTTAAATCGCTCGCCTAAAAAATTTGGCATGATAAGCATTTTTGCCTTTTCAAGTTCTTGTTTATATATTTTCTCTTCTACATTGTCTTTGAGTATCTCTAAAAGCTCTAATATACCCATATCGATGAGTGCTACCATTTGAGCTTTTAACTCAATAAACTTTACCCCTGCTTCTTCATAGGCATCTTTTACATGTGCAAATGTCACATCATAAGTTATGTCTGATTTTGCAAACAGCTCTTCTCTTTTTATCTCTTCATCAAAAAATGGGATAACTTTATGTTTTTCATAAACTCTTATAGAAAAGTCTGGTCTGGCTTGCATCTCTCCATAATCAAAACTCATGAACTCAAACTTCTTACATGCAGAGGTCATCTCTTTTGCAAACTCTTCATAACCGATAGCTATCTCGCCTCTGTCTTTGTGGTATTTTTTTGCTTTTTCATCTACCCAAGAATTCTCGACATCAAAAGAAACTTCATGTCCCTCAACTCTTGCAGTTTTTCCTTTGTAATAAAGCTCACATGGGAAGGCATCAAATATTTCATTTGCTATGAAAAAACCGTTTTCGCATTTTAACTCACTTAATGATTTGTAGTGGGTCAGTGAAACGGCATCACCGAAAGAATCTTTAAAATAGTTTGCTTGAAATTGTTGCAAATCATCAAATCTTTCTATGATTACAAACTGTAATGTGTCCAGCAGTTTTGGTCTTAGTGTGTAGATAAATTCTATTACATCCGCTAAAAAGTAGCCATGATGAGCGCCAATTTCACAAACAGTTCCATTTTTTTGCAAAAAGCCTTCATCAACCAAAGAGATTATATGCTTGGCAATTGTACCGCCAAAAAACTTGCTTGTACTTACGGCAGTGTAAAAATCGCCGCTTTTACCTATGTTTTTATAAGTTGCATAGTAGCCGTCTTCACCATACAACCACGCACCCATGTACTCACTAAATTTACGAGTCGGCATTTAGTGCCTCCCTGCATTGAACTTTAGTTCTGATCATTCTTATACATCTCATAAAGCGTTAAAAGTTCAAGCTGTTTATCTATCTCAAATATGTTTGAATCTATCTTTTGAATTTCAACAGAGTTTGCTAACAAATCAACATCATATTCTGTCTTATATCCGGCATGAAACAAATCTTTCGTATCTGTAAGCAGTTTTTCATAAATCTCTATATTTGTCATACTTAGGAGTTTCTTTTTATCAAGATTGCCTATATTTTGCATCACTTGTTCAAAAAGTGCTTTGAGTTCTCTTTTTTTATCTTCTACAACTATTTTTGATTTCAGATAGGAAATTTTTGATGATTCAATATCTCTAAATGTATTTATATCAAGAGGTATACTGGCTTTTACACCATAATCGTAATAATCTCTTTCAGTTGTACCACTTGAGTTAAATTGAAAAGGGCTGTCACTTTTCGACCAATTGTATCCGGCTGTTATACTGACTTTTGGAAGATATTTTGCAACTGTTATATCTTTATTGTATTTACTTTTTTCTGTTTCACTTTCAGACATATTCAGAACTATATTTTCGCCTAAAAATTTATCTTCATCCAACAGTTCTAAGTGCGGTATCTGTGCATTCTCATAAGAGATATCACTGATAGCCTGAAATTTTGAGACAAGCTTTTCTTTACTTGTTTGTATATCATAAAGTGCCTGTATCACTACGTTTCTCTCGATAATTGCATTGTCCAAAAATCCAGAATCAAGCTGTCCGTTTAAATACTGCTCTTTTTTAAGCTCCAAGTTTATCTCAGAATTTTTTATTAAATAATTTTGTTTATCTATCTTCAAACTTGTCTGTTTTATCTGCATTAAAAGCGTGATAGCATCTTTTATTAATTTTCTTTTTGCAACATCAACTGAATAGTTTGAGTAGACTCTCGAAGCTTCTGCAAATTTAATACCGTAGTAAATCCCGCCACTTTGAAAAATAGGCTGATCCATTTTTATAGCGGCATTCTCTGCAGTTTGTTCATCTACGTAAGGGTTACTTTTTGAATAGCTATACTGCAAATTAAGCGGTGCTATCCATGAATCACGAAGTTTAGAACTATCTGCTTCTATTTTCTTATAATCATATGAAAACTGCTCTTTTTTGTTTTCTGATATATATGCCTCTAAATTTTCACTATTCTGTCCTGCAAGTAGTAAATTGCTACAAAGTAGAGACAGCGCGATTAAGAGAGTTGAAACCTTCATCTATTTCCTCTTTTGTAATTGTAAGTGGCGGCAAAAATCTTAAAGTATTTCTGCCGGCTTTTAAAACCATAACACCTTCATCTCTTGCATTATTTATAATTTTTGCTAAAGTTTCAGCATCGTTTACTCTAAGCCCAGCCATCATACCGATACCTACTTTTTGAGTAAATAAAGTTTTATGTGCGTTGTAAAACTTTTCTAAAGCTTTGTCAAACATAAGCATGTTTATCTCTAACTCACCACTCTTATCATACTCAGTTAAAATATCCATTACTTCACATATTGCAGTTGAGCTTAAATAATTTCCGCCAAAAGTTGAACCATGGTCACCTGCATTGAAAATATCTTTTTTAGTAGTCATGACAACACCGACAGGAACTCCGCCGCCGACACCTTTTGCTAAAGTTACTACATCAGGTTCTATCTCATAAAGATTTGAAGCCAAGAACTTGCCAGTTCTGTAAACTCCGGTTTGGACTTCGTCAACCATCAGTAAAATATCTTTTTTCTTTAACATTTTTGCCAAATCTTGAACTTTTTGCTTATCCTGAGGCTGAACTCCGCCCTCACCTTGAACAAGCTCAATCATAACTGCAACAGTATGTCCATCTATCAAAGATTCTATCTCATCAATATCTTTAGCATAAACAAAGCCATCAGGAAAAGGGCCAAAATAATTATGCATAGAAGCTTGTCCCGTAGCCTTGACCGTTGTTATTGTTCTTCCATGAAATGAGTGGTCTAAAGTGATAATTTTATATCTTTTTACTTCGCCGTCTTTTTCACCATATTTTCTTGCAATTTTAATAGCACCTTCATTCGCTTCCGCACCACTGTTTCCAAAAAAACATTTCATGTCATAACCGCTGGCTTCAACCAATTTTTGGGCAGCTTTTGCCTGAGGTGCGATGTAGTAAAGATTTGACATGTGAATCAAATTTTTTGTTTGTTCGCACAATGCATTTGTCAGTCTTTCATTGCCATGACCAACACTGCAAACAGCTATTCCAGATGTAAAATCAATATATTCTTTACCATTAGCATCCACTAATCTTGCATTTTTACCACTGACAAACTCTACATCTGCTCTCGCATATGTAGGTAAAACATACCTTTTATCTAATTCTTGTGTATTCATAATTTACCTGATATTTTTTATTAAGATTATATCTAAAAATGATAATAAATTCTCACATGTAACACTCCATAATACCAAATGCAGCACTACTTGAAATTTAAAATATTTTTTAATCTAGCAAAAAAGCTCTCCTTTTTGGCTAAATTCAATTTTTCTTGTAGTCGAACTTTCTCATCAAGCTGTTTTCGCAAGGACTCAAGTTTGCGTGGTTTCATTAAATAGTTATTGTTTTGCATTATTTAATTCTTCTTTGTTTAAATAATTCATCAGTTCTTTTACAGCTTCTTCATTTTTGATACGAAATTTTATCTCTATCCGTCTTGAGGCATCTTTATCTTCTATGCTATCTTTTAGTATAGGCTCAGAAAAAGAGCGTCCGCTTGCATTGAGATATTTTTCAAAAAGTTTTCTGTTTTTTGGATATTCTTCATACAAGAAACTCATAACAGCCAATGCTCTTTGTTGAGACAAATTTAGATTATAGAGATAAGAACCATCAGAGTTTGTATGCCCTTCTATCGTTATGGTATCTACATATTGGCGCATTTCTTCATCACTAAGCAAAGTGTCTATATATGTACCCAAAATGCGGCTAAGCTCTTTTTTTGCTTCTGCCTTTAAAATAGCTTCTCCCTGATTAAAAAGGATGTTCGAAGAAAATCTTAAAGCTCCACTTTTTGGGTCAATATTTATAGAATCACCCATTTTCTCTTTCAATCTTTGAACAACTTTGATTTTAATTCCGGTTAAATTTTTTATCTTTGTGCGGGTGATATTCAAATCTTCCACTACTTGTTGATAAGCTCTTTTTTTGATTAAAAGCGCTTTTTCAAGTTGAACAATCTCATCATCTCTTAGCTGAATCATATTACTGTCTAGCGTGTGACGTCTGTTGTAATCAGTGACAAATGACTGGAGTTGCTGTATCTCTGCCTTTGAGTTATTTAAGTCGCTCATTAATGATTGATTTGAATATGTTAATGTTTCAATGTTGTTTTCATTCTCTAAAAGTAAGGCTTTTAAAGATTGCATCTCTGTTTCACTTAATGCTAAAGATTCTGCTTTTTGCGATATATCTGCACTTAACAATACAATAGTGTCATTTAATTTTGCAGTCTGACTCTCCAAAAGAGAGATTTGTAAACTAAGATGCGTATTTTCTGCCCGTGCTGACAAAAGTTCCTCTTGTATCTTTGAGAGTTTTTTCTTTTTTTGTGACAAACTCTCTTCGCTCATATGTAAGGCTTCTTTTTCTTTTTCTAAATCTGCACGAATTGTCTGTAAATCACTCTGAATTAATTCACTCTTAACAACTATCGCTCCAACAACTAAGATAAAAACGAATAATAAACCTGCCATCAAATCTGCATAAGATATCCAAAAATTTTGGTCCTCAGTATGATTTCTTTTTAACATAACTTAGTCGTTTCCATTCTCTTTAAGTTTTGATAGCTGAGTTACTATCTGTGCCGTTTCGGAATCTATCATCTCAAGTGTAGTCTGCAGTTTATCTAAAAACTTGGCATCAAAAGAATCCATCTTCGTTTCAAAAGACAAACCGATCATGTCAATATCTTTTTTTAAAGAATTTACATTTTGGATAACACCGCTATATAAATTTTTTATATTATCTGCACTGATATTTGATAATGATTCGCTAAGCTTTTTAGTGCTTTGGCTTAAAACTTCAGCAACCATACTCGCATGTGAGAATTCAGATTTTAAAGCGTTATTCGCTTTGCTGAAATGAATATTTTGCTCTTCCAAATTATTTGCAAACAGTTCAAATTTTTGTATGATATTTTCAAGCGTATAGGTTAATCTTTTTTGTCCTTCAAATATATCATCTTGTTGATTTGTAGCATTTTCAAACATCTTTGCCACTTTCGTTGCAGCTTCTTGTTCGTGTTTTATGATTTGCTCAAATACATTGACTCTTTGTGCTAAAGTTTTATTGAGTGAATTTATAAAATCTTCCGATGAGATAGTATCAAACACTGTATTAAGCTTTTCAAAATTTTCCATACTTTTTCTAAAGTAAGTCTGTTCTATCTCCTCTTTACCCCAAAAGAAATCTCTTGTATACTCTTTTATCTCATTTGCATCATTCTGAAAACGGCTCATCCCTGTTTTTTCAAAGAAAATCCACCATAAAGATAAAAAGATACCATAGATAGAAACATAAAATGCAGTCCCTACTCCACCTAAGAGTTTTGATATTTCCTGCTCCAAGAGTTGTGTAGTCTGCACTGAAAAATCAGGCATAGAAACAGCGATACTAATAAACGTTCCCAAAATACCAAGAGTTGGAAATACACCTGCCGCAACGGATGAAAAATTTTCATTTCTTAATGTTTTTGATATTTCGCTCAAAAAGTCATCAAGCGATGCATTTGCTTTTTCTATCCCGGCAATGGAGAGCAAGTTTTTATTCATGTAGAGAATGAGCTTGTTTTTTACTAAAATAAAGTTTTCTCTTAAGGTACAAGATGCAAAATAAGCATTATGTTTCATAAAGAAAATATATATTAAGAAAATACCGCCTAACATCATGACACTATGTATCTTGATATTGAAATTTATAATACCGATATATCCGGCGATTGAAAACAGAAATAACAATAAAGGAACTGATATCAGCCAAAAAAGCCGAATACTACAATTTTTTCCTCTTCCTAAAATAAATGAAAGTTCATCAAATACTTGTTCTGTTACCATATTTTTTCCTATACTGATTTTTCACAAAGATTATATCAAAATCTATCAAATGAAAAAGTATTTATGCATATTATGCTAGGAAAACAACCTTTTATACACTTAAAATTTCCACTTTCTCTTCTTGAAATATTGCATTTTTTCCATCTAAGGAATGCTTTGAGCTTGTAAGATTATTTACGCCTTTTGTACCGCTATATATCAAAACACAATCGTCCCTAACATCATTGTCTATTTTTACTTTTAATTTCACACTTCCCTTCGCCGAAGTAATGGTAACAATTTCATCTTCATGCAAACCATGTGAGCTGTGAAGATAGACACTATTATCGCGCTTAAACTGCGAGTTTAAACTTGTTGCACTTTTTGGAGTGATTAAAAATAATTTTTCTTTCAAGTTGATATTTTGATCAAACTCTTCTAAAAAATGAAATTCACCGTCATCTGTATCCAAGCCCTCTTTATATGGAGTTTCTTCCCTCATTTTGACCTGCCAACTGCCGTCTTCATTTTGAAGTGCAAAATTTTTAAAATATTGTAAATAGAATTCTTCTGTTTGCAGTTCTATATTGAACTCTTTACACATGTAAGCACTCAAATCATATTCACTGATACCAAATTCACTTTCGCTGACTTTTGGCATAAACATTATCCCATGATGAGAATAAGATGTTCTGATATCCTCTTTATTTAAGAAATTTTTTGCAGGAATCACCAAATCTGCCGCTTCGCTTGTTTCATTTTCATAAAGACCGAAATATACTAGATTTTCAACTTCTTTTATAGACTTTTTTACCCTCAAAGAATCCGGCATTTGAGAAAGAGGGTTTGAGCCCTGAATAAAAACAGTTTTGTAGTTTTTAAACTCTGTATTAATCTTAGATACTCTCTTTGCTTTTGTATTAAAAGGTGAAGTTATTTTATCTCTAGAATTTCCAAGATAAGCAACTCCGCATCCTTCTTTTCCAAATAAACCAAGAAAAGCCGCAAAAGCATCTATAGCTCTCATGACGTCTGCGCCATCAGAATATTTTTGTATACCAACACCACATACAATAGCTACTTTTTTATTTTTTATCAGCTCAAGTAAGTGCCCTATTTGACCAAGAGTTACATCTATTTCATTCAGAGTAGCTTTAATTCTTATATTTTGTGTAAGCTCATAATATTCTTCATATTCACTGGCATATTTTTCTAAAAACTCTTCATCACAACTATTTTCTATATGCAAAAAACGACTCAACAGCATGGCAAGAAATAAATCCCCATGTGGCTTTATTTGAATATGCAGGGAAGCCATTTTTGCTATTTTAGTTTTTACAGGGTCTATAACTATGATTGTTTTATCTTTTATGATTGGTAAAAGATGGCTCGAAGTAGTATGCGGATTTCTTCCCCATATTATTACCACTTCAGATTTTTGTATCTCCGATAATGGCATATTAAGGTTGCTTCCTCTTCCCTCAATGATTCCAGCTTCTCCAGCTCCATCACAAAGTGAACCATCAATAAGCGTAGCGCCAAATGATGCAAAAAAATGATCCGTCACTTCTTGCATAAGTGCAAAGTTTCCATGTCCACGATAATGCAAAACTTCACTGCTTTTAGAAGAATTTAATATCTCTTTTAATTTTAAAAGAGCTTCATCCAGACTAATCTCTTTACCCTTATATCTTGGCATGTGAATTTGCTCGTATTTATCATAATGGTTTAAATGTGGACACAAAAAACCTTGAGTTTGTCCTTCTTTAATCCCTTTTAACCTACCGTTATCATAAATAACCGTACATGCATCATAACAATCTAGAGGGCACGCTGTAACACTATTCACTTTTAAGTTCTATCTTTACAAGTTTTGAAAATAGTTTTGGAGATTCTATAATAATTTGCGCCATATATTTTGATATATTCTTACTATCTGCAATATTTAAAAGTCTTGAAATTTTATATGCAGTTTTTTCACCATCTATGTATACTGTTTGTTTATCTGCATGGAGAGCATCTTCTTCATCAAGGTAGATTGTCAGCTTTGCTTTTGACGTATCAGCCACTTGAGCAAGAGGTGTTGACATGCCGACCACCTGCCCCGGTTTGACTAAAATATTATAAAGTACAAAACCATTAGCTGTGACATATTTATCACTTACACTTCTTCTTAATTGAGCCGCTCTGAGCTTTAAATCTGTAATTTGCACCTTGAGATTTTGAATATCTTTTTGAGTATTTAACAGTTGATTTTCGCTAGCAACCAAGTCATAAAATGAGTTGTCTTTTTCAACCACTGATTTAATTTTTAAAGACTTTATTTTGTCATAGTTTTCTTGCTTTTTAACTAATGATTTTTCTAAATTTACCAATACCTTTTCATTTGTAATGACCATCTCGCCTAAGTAACTAAGCTTATCTTCTATAAATTTCAACTCTTTTTCATCAAGTTCGGAATCAATTTTGATATAGGCTTTGTCTGTCAGCTTTTTTCCTATCATCTCTTCTTGCGTATATAATATAAGCCCTGATATATTCGAAGATATATCGCGTATCTCGTACGGCTCAACTTTTGAATAATAAGTCTTAGAAAATGCAATACTAAACATAAAAAACAATATAATTAAAATCTTCAATTTTGTGTACCTCTTTTAAAAAATATAGCTATTTTACCCATACATCACTTATATTTCATTGTATTTTGGATATTATTGTAGAAGTTTTAATTAAAGGATGGTCATGTCCGTTTTAGATAATGTTGATGCTTCCACAAACCTCGCTAAGAACAATGAACTTCAACTCTTAGTTTTCAGGGTTAGCGAGAATCATGAATCTGCTTTTTATGCTATAAATGTTTTCAAAACAAGAGAGGTTGTTGAATCAAGAAATCATTTCTTAACGCAAATACCTTCAGCACATCCTCTGCTTGAGGGAACAATAATTCTTCGTGGAATACAGATTCCTATTTTAAACCTTCCAGCCTGGCTAGGAATAAAATTAAAAAAAGAGGATATTGCAAAGTCGAATATTCTTATTTGTGATTTTAATGGAATTATAATAGGTCTTAGAATTATGTCAGCATACAGAGTTATCAAGAAAAACTGGAATGATATGCATGCACCAGATGGTTATAGACTCAAAGAAGATGGTTTAGTCATGAATGATACAAGACTAGAAGATGGCAGCTTATGTCTTATCTTGGACTATGAAAAACTTTTATCTGATGTTATCCCTCAAGCTTTGGTTAATGTACTTGACGATGTAGAGGATATTAAACATCTTACTATTCCAGATAAACTAAAAAATGGAACCGTTCTTATAGCTGAAGATTCTAGGACTGCACAAAAAGCATTAACTCAAATTTTCGCTCATGCAGACATAGATATGCAACTCTTTAACAATGGAAAAAAACTTGTAGATTATGTTATCTCTTTGGGCGATAAAGCTTCAGATATTCCCGCTATCATTACGGATATAGAGATGCCTGAAATGTCTGGGTTTACTGTTATTCAAATACTAAAGGCAAATCCAAATACTAAAAACATACCTATAATTGTAAATAGTTCTATGACAGGTGAAAACAACAAAAGAGAAGCGCAAGATTTAGGTGCAAATGGATTTATAGATAAAACAAAAAGTCATAATATCATTCCTCTTATCGTTGAAACTATGCAGGCTGTTAATAAATAAGAAAATTTTTTGATTCTTTATAAAAAAAGAGGTGGAAAATAATTTCCGACCTCTCAATAGATGTAGTTAATAGACTACTTAAAAAATGAAATAAGCATACCGGCAGCAACCGCTGAACCGATAACACCTGCGACATTTGGACCCATCGCATGCATTAGAAGCATGTTGGTTCTATCATACTCCATACCAACTTTATTTGATACACGAGCAGCCATTGGAACAGCAGATACGCCAGCTGAACCTATTAAAGGGTTTATTTTATGACCTGGGAACATGTTCATAATCTTAGCCATTATTACACCAGAAGCAGTACCAACTGAAAAAGCAATAATACCAAGAGCTAAAATAGCTAAAGTATCAGGTACTAAAAATTGATCAGCAGAAAGTTTAGAACCGACTGCTAAGCCTAAGAAAATAGTAACGATGTTAATAAGAGCATTTTGCATTGTATCAGACAATCTCTCAACAACACCACTCTCTTTTAAGAAATTACCAAACATAAATGCGCCGATTAGCGGTGTAGATTCCGGTAAGACTAAAATAGCCAAAACTAAAACCATCACTGGAAAAACCAACTTTTCTAAACGAGAGACATGACGAAGAGTAGTCATTCTTATTCTTCGCTCAGCATCAGTTGTTAAAGCTTTCATAATCGGAGGTTGAATAATAGGAACCATCGCCATATATGAATAAGAAGCAACTGCAATAGCGCCTAAAAGTTCAGGGGCAAGTTTAGTTGCAATAAATATTGAGGTAGGTCCATCAGCTCCACCGATTATAGAGATAGCTGAAGACTGCTGAAGAGTAAAATCGAAAATATTTGTATACTGAGAAAGTGCTACTGCCCCAACCAATGTTCCAAATATTCCAAACTGTGCAGCACCGCCCAAGAGTGCAGTTTTTGGATTTGAGAGTAGTGGACCAAAATCCGTCATAGCACCAACACCCATAAATATAAGAATTGGAAAAAGCTGATTGGACAATCCCATATGATAAATTATTCCCAAAAAGCCATCAGGACCTGCCATGTTCGCAACCGGTATATTTGCCAATAATCCGCCAAAAGCTATTGGAAGAAGTAATAACGGTTCAAATCCTTTTTTAATTGCTAAATAAAAAAGCAAAAAAGTTATAAGAATCATAATTACACGACCACCGGTTTTATGAAAATCACTCATAGTTTTACCATGTGAGTTTAACTCATTTGGGTCTGGATTAATTAAAGCACTTATCCCCGTTGACTGTAAAAAACCCATAACCATTGTAGACATAGGCTGAGTTTTATAACTTTCTTCTTTATGGGCAGATAACTCCACAGTGGAAGCATTCTCATTTGCCACTAGTCCAGTAAAGCCTAAAAATACAAAAAGCACTAAAAATTTAAGGATAATATTTTTCATATTATTAACCTAATACTGCTACGATTTGACCTTCTACTACAGTGTCGTTTGTTGCAACATTTATAGATTTTATAACACCGCCTCGAGGAGCCACTACATCAATTTCCATTTTCATAGATTCCAAGATTAATATTACATCACCCTCAGCAACACTCTGACCTGGATTAGCAACTAATTTCCAAACACTACCTGGTAAAAGCGCTTTAATAGAAACATCTGTTCCAGATTTTGGAGCCGATGTTTGAGCACTTTCTCCATTAACTGCGGTTACTTGAATATCTGCATCACCTTCTGCAACTTGAACACTAAACTTTTGACCATCAACAACTACTGTATAATTTCCGCTACCCATATTTGTACTTCCTTCTTGTTTCATATTTGATAATTTTCTAACATTTACTTCTGCTTCACCTTTAAGGAAAGTAATCCCTTTTTCTCCACATGCTGCAGCTATGAAAATATTTTCATCAGTTGTTTCTATGCCTTCTTCGTCTAACTTCTTGCTCCAGTGAGCCAAAGATTTAGTCTCATCTGCTTCAGTTAAATCTAAAACTTTCTCTGTTGTTGGCTGTAGATTTAATTTTTCTGAAGCGATTCTTACAACTTCTGCATCTGGTGCAACCGGAGTTTTACCAAAATAGCCGAGTACCATTTTTCCATAACCTGGAGCAATCGCTTTCCATGGGCCTTGCATAACATTGTTAAGAGCTTGTTGGAAGTAAAATTGAGAAACTGGAGTAACACTTGTGCCATAACCACCTTTTTCAACAACCTCACGCATCGCATCTATAACTTCTGGAAATCTCTCCAGTATGTTATTATCGCGCATCATTTGAGTGTTTGCAGTCAATGCACCACCAGGCATTGGTGAGAATGGAATCAAAGGAGAAACCATTGTTGCTTCCGGTGGAATAAAGTAATCTTCGAGACAGCTATGAACAACTTTTTCATATGCTAGTATTTTATCTATCTCTAATCCGCCAAGGTCATAATTCATACCCTTAGTTGCATGAAGCATAGTCAGGATATCTGGTTGAGAAGTTCCACCGGAGACTGGTGCAGCGGCCATATCTATACCATCTATACCAGCATCAAGCGCTGCCATGTAAGCTGCAACTGAAACACCGGCAGTCTCATGCGTATGTAAACGTAAATGTGTACCTTCAGGAACTAATTCACGAGCCATTTTAATAGTTTCATAAACTTTTTTAGGGCTTGAAGTACCACTGGCATCTTTAAAACAAATACTGCTATATGGAATTCCACTATCTAAAATATCACGAAGAGTTTTTTCGTAAAATGCTACGTCATGGGCACCGTAACATCCAGGAGGCAAGTCCATCATTGTTACAACTACTTCATGTTTTAGTCCATGATGAACAATCCTTTCACCTGAATATTTTAAATTTTCAACATCATTAAGTGCATCAAAGTTTCTAATTGTAGTTGTTCCATGTTTTTTAAACATTTTCGCATGTAAGTCAATCAAATCTTTACTGCCGGTATCGAGCATAACAGTGTTAACACCGCGAGCAAGCGTTTGAAGGTTTGCATCAGGTCCAACTATAGCACGAAATCTATCCATCATGGTAAAAGCATCTTCATTTAAGTAAAAATAAAGTGATTGGAATCTTGCTCCACCGCCAAATTCAAAGTGAGTTATTCCAGCATGTTTTGCTGCCTCTACTGCCGGAAAGAAATCATCCATAAGCACACGACCGCCAAAAACTGACTGAAAACCGTCTCTAAAAGTTGTATCCATTATATCTATAAATTTTTTAGCCATATTAATCCTTAACCTTGTCTGTGATGAGTGATTGCCGCCGTAATCGCTGCAATAATCTTTTTATTATCTTTTGCTTGATTTCCCGTACTAGATATAGCAGATTTTGGTTCAGGAAAAAACTTATGTATGATAGTTGACATTATATTCATAGAAACTATCATTACAATTAAGAACAGAAAGACGGTTCCCATTCCTAAAAGCATAAACTTAAGACCTTCTACTACGAGGTTTGCATCCATAAACACACCTTTAACTATATATTTGAAAGACAGTATAGTATAAAGATGTTTAAAAGATTTTTTAACTCTTTTTTATATTTTTTAAAATAAGCTAATTGTTACTTTTTAGGTATATAATTTCATGAATTTTATAATAAATATTACAATAAAGAAGAAAAAATGATTAAAAATAGTGTAAAAAACTTTAGACTTATGGGCTTGATAGAGGGATATTCCTACCTAATACTTCTTTTTATTGCAATGCCGTTAAAATATTTGGCCGGTTATCCGATATATGTCAAAGTAGCGGGTATGACGCATGGGGTTTTGTTTATATTATTTTGCCTACTATTACTCAAAGCTTTAGATGATGCAAAATGGTCGCACAAAGAGAGTATTCTATTTTTTGCAGCATCACTTATACCTTTTGGAACTTTTTTTACAGACAAAAAAGTTAAGGCTTATGAATAAATTGTTATGAAGAATTTTTTAGATAAAATTCTGACTCAATAACTTTAAGGAACAACAACAAATGATAGCTGGAATGTACGAACAAGACTTTATAGCATATATAATTTTTGGACTTTTACTTAACTTTGTCTTTTCTATACTATTTGGAATATATCTAAGTAAAAATATAGGTATGCAGGAGATGATGAATTCTAAAGGGGACAAAGAACAATCTATACTGATTAGTTTAAGTTTATTTATTCCTTTTGCAAAAATGTTAATAACGCTTTATAGAGTTACAATTCTTCAACTTTATTTTTTAAATAAAGGTCATTCGCATAAAGAGTTTTGGATTTACATGACTCACTCTAAAAACTAAAGAAGACACGAAAAGCTACTTTTTCTTAAATATGAGAAGGGTCTTATCTTCAGTGTCATAAAGTGAAAAGTTTTGTTTTTCAATAAGCTTTAAATTATCTAGTTTTTGAAAAATCTTTATTTTATGAAAATACTGAATGATTGTATCCTGATATTTGGTATAACTGCCATCATCATTTTTTTCAAACAAAGTAAACTTAGTCGCAAGTTCATCATTTTCAAATGTTGCATCTACACTTAAAAACTCTTTTTCATTCTCACTGCTCATAGTGCCCTCAGCAACATCGCTAAAACCATAACGAGTGTTGATATCGGCTATAAAAATTCCATCATCATTGAGTTTTTCAGATATAGAATTTAAAAAAATCAGAAGTTCTTCTTCATTTAAAAAGTTAAGAACATCAAAAATAGATACAACTGCATCATATTTTCCACCTACATGTGCGACATCTATACACTCAGCATCAAGACCTTGCGCTTTACACTCAGCAATCATCACAGAACTTAAGTCAACTCCTTTACATGTAACTCCATCACTAATCATCCGCCGCATAAATCCGCCACGGCCACAGCCAACATCTAAAAGAGTTTTAACTTCTTTATCATCAAGCTCTGAACGATATAGGTCATAAAGTGCTTCTGTTGCTTCTTCAATACCTAATAAATGTTCAGCTTTCGCATAAAGATCTAAATTTGTCATTAATTCTGTTCTGCTTTAATTACTTTGTTTATCTTTTCATAAATATCCAAAACTTCATCTTTTTTAGCAATATAACTATTTTTATTGGCAATCAGATAAGTTGATGAAGTCATAATATCTTCTACAACCTCTAAGCCATTTTGTTTCATGGTAGCTCCCGTTTCGACAACATCCACTATCATATCAGCTAAACCGATAAGCGGTGCTAGTTCTATGGAGCCATAAAGCTTTATAATTTCAACAGATACTGCTCGTTGCTCAAAGTAGCGTTTAGTAATATTTACCATCTTTGACGCCACTTTGATTTCCGGTTTATCAAGGTCCAGTTTTTCGCCCTTACGCATGCCGATAGAAACTTTACAGATACCTCTTTTTAAATCAAGCAAACGGATAACATCCAAGCCCTGCTCTTCCAAAGTATCTAGTCCGACTACACCTATATCAGCAGCTTGATGAAAAACATAAGTTGCTACATCCTGATTTCTTACTAATAAAAAACGAAATTTTGGAGTATCTAATATAAGTTTTCTATCATCAAATGCAAAACTATCACCGAAGATAGTTTCAAAAATCTCTAAAGTCTCTTTTGCAATACGACCTTTTGGAAGTGCAACTGTTAACATAAGTCAGCCTTTTTCATAATCTTTATCATTCCCTTAAATATGAGTATCTCATCTATCTCTGCATGTGGAAATATACTAGCAAATTTCTTTGCATCTCCACCCGTCAAATATAGCTTCATATCTTGTGCCATAACTTCTCTATAAAGTGTTTTTAAGTACCCATAGCTTATGGCATCTCTGGAATTTTTCGGCATTTTATCTAAATCTAGCTCAAAGTTAAATGAGTAATCCAATGCACTTGAAATATTTTTATAAGTTTTGCTCATTGCATTCAAACCTGGATAAATAAATCCACCTTCAAAAAGACCATTCTTTACAATATCAACAGTTATCGCACTTCCTGCATCTAAGATAATTCCATCTTCTATAGCTTCACATGCAAAGATTCTGTCTACACCCATAGTTTCATAATAATTGAACATTTCTACATGCGAAGATAAATCAATCCAATTATCCAATTTACTTAAAATTAATTTGACATGTGGATTCACGCAAATATAAAAAATTTTTTCTTGAATACTTGATGGATTAAATGAACTTACTTCTGTTTTATACTCTTTTATGATTGAAGTATTAGAATTCTTCTTGTTTTTACAATAAGCTGAGTTCACTTCAAGAAAATGATAAGAAGTATTTCCTATGTCACAGAGCAGCATTAAATTATTTTCCAGCCTTGACTTTCAAAAGCTTTTTTAGCCTTTGAACAAAGCGGTGCATCAATAAAAATTATCTTATGCTTAAAATTATGGTCAAAATAGATAACTAATTTAGCATATATCTCTTCAAATTTATGCACATCTTTCATAAGCAACCTGCTCTTTTGACTTACTGCGAAAATTGCCCAGAAATACCCGGTTGTATCAGTAGCTTTATAAATCTTGATTTTATTTCTAATGCCCAGCTCTTTTGGAGCAACTTCTTGCATTTTTTTATAAATTTTCCCTTTTTTTCTTAGAGAATCTACTATCATCTGCATATTTAAGTCCTTAGCCATAAATAACCCCAACTTCAGCGATAAGTAAATAGCTCTAGTGCTAGGCAGATTTTCGCAGGGCTAGTTTACCTAGTTCAAGAGAATCTAACGACGCAATAGGGCTATTTACTTATCGCCCGAAGGGAAGTTTAAAAAGAGGGCTACTGCTTCGTTGAAAGCACTTGAAGCTACTAGTAGCTCCTGCGCACTTTCGCCTCACATTAGCCCTCTTTTTAAGCTTCTGAAGCTGGGATTATCTATGGCTAAGGACTT
>CALCGG010000119.1 GCA_937900945.1 uncultured Sulfurimonas sp.
AAAACATAAAAAATGGTTTGTCTTCAGTGACAGTGCAAAAATGGGTGGCGTAGGCTCGGCAATTTTGGAATTTTTGGCTAAAGATAAAATCTTAGATGTGCAAGTTGTAAGTTTTGAATATGAAGATCAGTTTATAACACATGGAAATACTAAGCTTGTTGAAGAGTCTTTAGGACTTTTATCTGAGCAGTTGGCAAATAAAGTTAAAGATTCAATTTAACTTTATTACTCCGGCAAATCTACCTGTAATCCCATCAGCTCTATAAGAAAAATAAGTGTCATTTTTACAGCTCGTGCAATCAGCTGAAATTTCAATGTTCTTTTCTTTAATCCCGCATGCAAGAAGTTGAGAGTTTAAGATTTTTCCGACATCAAGATAGTAGCTGTTACCTCTTTTTTGCATCGCATACTCTAAGTTTAGTTCTTTAGCTTCGTTGTATATTTCACTCCCAACCTCATAACAGCAAACACCTATACCGGCTCCGATACTGACTATGATATTTTCAGGTTCACATTTAAACTTATCTGCAAAAGAATCAACTACATTTTTTACTATGTTTTTAAATGCACCGGCTCGCCCGGCGTGGGCAACAGCTATAACATTCTCTTTTTCATCATAAAAGAGTAAGGGAGAGCAGTCAGCCACCATAACCATAAGTGGAGTATTTTTCTTATTTGTTATGAGTGCATCACATGTAGGCGGATTTTCAAAATTGTCATTTTCATCTACAACATGTACTAGACTGGAGTGAATCTGCTTCATGTGAACAAGCGCTTCTTTGTTATAAAATAACTTTTTTGCAAGTCCATTGTGATTTTCTTCTACATGTAAAGGATCGTCATTGACATGAAAAGCCAAGTTTCCACTGTACCTTGTGGTAAAAGCATGTGTGACATTAGGCACAGAATTTAATTGTTTACTATGATAAAATTTCATATAATAATTATAACAAAATTAAAGGCTGTTTTTGAGTAAGTTTAGTACATATCCGGTTACACTTGACGGTGATAATATAGAGATAAAACGAAAAGAGGTAAGAGAGTATTTTCATAAGACATTTGATTTGTTTGAAAAGATATTTGAACTTTTAGACGGTGATGAGGTTTTTTATAAAAAATCAGAACCGACACGACATCCGATGATATTTTATTTTGGTCACACTGCGACATTTTTCATAAACAAACTGATTGCTATGAAGATAATACAAGAGAGAATAAATCCCGAGTTTGAGTCTATCTTTGCCGTTGGTGTAGATGAGATGGCTTGGGATGATATAACCAGTGAAAGCTATAAATGGCCAAAGGTGGATGAGGTCAGAGAGTATAGAAAAAAAGTCAGAGAGTTAGTTGATGATTTGATTATGAATATTCCTCTCACTTTGCCGATTAGGGATGAGTCTGACATGTGGATTGTCCTGATGGGGATAGAACATGAGAGAATCCATATAGAGACATCTTTAGTCCTTCACCGTCAGATGCCGCTGAAATTTATAAAAGAAGTAGACGAGTTCAAACTATGTTCAGTTGCAGGCGAAGCTCCAAAAAATGAGATGATTACCATCCCTTCCTCACATGTAAAACTAGGTAAAGATAAATCACATCATCTTTACGGCTGGGATAACGAATATGGAACATATTCAGAAGATGTACCTGAATTTAAAACTTCAAAATATCTTGTCAGTAACGCTGAATTTATGGAGTTTGTAATAAATGGCGGTTATGAAAATGAAGAGTATTGGGATGAAGAAGGAAAGACTTTTTTAAAAATAACCGGAGCAAAACATCCAACTTTTTGGCATCTTATAGATGGCGCATACATGTACAGAACAATCAGTTCAATCATAGACATGCCCCAGAATTGGCCGGTTGATGTAAATGCACTTGAAGCTGAAGCCTTTTGCAAGTACAAAAGTAAAAAGGAGGGTGTAAACTATTCACTTCCAAGCGAAGCAGAATACCGTGCTGTTTATGAGTATGCAGGTTTAAAAGATTTGCCGGAGTTTGATGATACAAAAGCAAATCTAAATTTTTCGACATATTTCAGTTCATGTCCGGTAGATAAGTTTGGGTTTAACGGTATTTACGATGTAGTCGGCAATGTCTGGCAGTGGAGCAGAACTCCAATATTCGGCTTTGATGGCTTTGAAGTTCACAAGGCTTATGATGACTTCTCAATTCCCACTTTTGATGATAAACATGCGATGATTTTAGGCTCGTCATGGGCAAGCAGCGGTAACTTGATTATGAAACATTCCCGCTATGCTTTTAGAAAACATTTCTATCAAAATGCAGGTTTCAGATATGTGATTACGCAGGCAAAGGAAGACAAAGTGCAAGATATTTATGAGAGTGACGAGTTGGTTTCACAGTATTGTGAATTTCAGTATGGTGAAGAATATTTTGGTGTAAAAAACTTTGCAATACAGACGGCAAAAATAGCCTCAAAATTTGCAATAAACAAAACAAAAGCAATGGATTTAGGCTGTGCAACAGGTAGGGCAACTTATGAGTTGGCAAAAGAGTTCGAGATGGTGGAAGGTGTAGATTTTTCTGTTCGTTTCGTTGGTGTCGGTTCTAAGTTAAAAGAAGACGGTTATGTCGCATTTACCTCAAAAGAAGAGGGCGATTTAACAACAAATAAAAAAATTACAATTGAAGAGTTGGGATACGAAAACTTAAAAGATAAAGTATCCTTTTGGCAAGGTGATGCCTGCAACATGAAGCCAAATTTTGACTCCTACGACTTAGTCCTAGCAACGAACCTGATAGACAGATTGTATCAGCCAAGATTGTTTTTGGACACAATAGATGAGCGTTTAAACGAAGATGGAATTTTAGTTATAACTTCGCCCTACACATGGCAGGAAAGTTCCACCAAAAAAGAGTTTTGGCTAGGCGGATATAAAGATGAGAGCGGAGAGGAAGTAAAAACGATTGATTCACTCAAAACTATTTTGTCAGATAAGTTTGAGCTTGTACATGTAGAGGACTTGGAGTTTATCATCAAAGAAACGGCTAGAAAGTATCAGCATACTATTTCTGAAGTAAGCGTGTGGAAGAAAAAGTGAAGTATGATTTTTCTTCATCGGCTGATAGAGAAAACACAAATGCAGAAAAATACACACTAAGAGAAAAGCTTTTTGGCACTGAAGATGTAGTTCCCGTTTGGGTGGCTGACATGGACATTAACACTCCAGACTTTGTTCTTGATGCAGTAAAAGAGAGATTAAAACATCCTATTATCGGTTATGAAGATGTCCCTGCAAGTGCCTTTTTGGCTCAAATTGAGTGGATGAAAAATGAGCACGGAATTGAGTTTGACTTGGAAGATATGCTCTATTCCCATTCTGTCGTTGCAAGCATGGGCGTTGCCATAGAAGCATTTAGCAAAGAAGGTGAGGGAGTGATAGTCCAAACACCGGTTTATCCGCCTTTTTTTAACAGCGTGATTAAACATAAAAGAAAGTTAATTAAAAATCCACTCAAGCAACTCTCTAATGGGAAGTATGTTTTTGATATAGAAGATTTAAAATCTAAGATAAATGAAAAAACAAAACTTTTATTGCTTAGTTCACCGCACAATCCAGTTGGACGTGTTTGGACTAAAAAAGAGTTAGAAGAGATTTTAGAAGTTTGTCTGAAGTATAACATAGTTGTATTTTCTGATGAGATACACTCTGATTTGGTTTATGAGCCAAATAAACATATTCCCTTTGCATCTTTATCTCACGAGGCTAGAGAAATTACAGTAACAGCGATAGGAGTCGGAAAAACATTCAACATGGCAGGATTTGCCATGAGCAGTGTCGCCATCCCAAATAAAGAATTGAGAGAAAGATTTACAGAAGTTTATAAAAGAGTTCATTTTGCACAGGGGACAGTTTTTGGACATGTAGGATTTGAAGCAGCTTACATGTATGGAAAAGAGTGGCTCGAAGAGTTGAAAATCCACCTTTTAGGTAACTTTCACATGCTGGAAGAACTTTGTCAAAAATATCCGGAGAGAATCAAAATAACTCCGATAGAAGCCACCTATTTAGCTTGGCTGGATTGTCGGGAAATGAAATTCTCAGATAAAGAGTTAAGAGAGTTTTTTGTAAAAGAGGCAAGACTCGGCTTAAATGCAGGACTTAGTTTTGGTAGAGAGGGAAGTGGTTTTATGCGCTTGAATTTTGCACTCAGCTCTGCTAAAATGTCAGAAGTAGTGGAGCAGTTAGATAGTGCATTAAAAAATAGATTTTGGAAGTAATTATGGTTGCAATAAATTGGAATGAGTTTAAGGAATTTAAGAAGCACAGACATGGTCAGAATGATAATTTTTCGGAACTTTTAGAGTTTATAAAAAGTTATTACAATATGTCGAACCCGAATGATATTTATGAGACATTAAAAAATGATGATTTGTCAGAAATGATGCTTGAGAAACGAGATATTACAGATGCTGAAGGTCTAGAGAGTTATTTATTTAAAGTAATTTAATGAGCAAAGAACTAGAAAAAATCGGCTCATTTTTGCATAAACATCATGTCATGAGCTTAGCAACTACAAATTTTACAGAGATTAGTGTCTGCAGCCTTTTTTATGCTTTTGACTTGGAAAAACTTTCTTTTATTGTAGCTAGCAGTGATGAGACTACACATATCCAACACATAAAAGAAAATGCAAACATAGCTGGAAATATACTTTTAGAAACAAAGACCATAGGAAAAATCCAGGGTGTACAGTTTCGCGGTATATTTTCAGAAATCCAAGATGATGAACTCCAAAAGCTATATTTTAAAGCATTTCCCTATGCAAAGCTAATGGAACCAAAGCTTTGGCAGATAAAAGTGAATTATTTTAAGATGACAGATAACCGTTTTGGATTTGGAAATAAAATTATTTGGAAGGAAGAGCTTTTTGTTTAAATAAGCTGCAATCAGTTCCACTGCTTTGAAATACAACAATAGATGGTATTTGCGCAGATTTAAAACCATAAGCTTTGCATCCATGAGGTTTACCGGCCTGCCAAGTTACAAAATAATATTCACATCTTCTACAATTGATTTTTTTCATGTTGATTTTTAATCCTAAATTTAAGAAGAGAATTTTAACATATTAGATAAAATAGGGCAACTAATATTAAAGAGTAGGCATATGGATAAAATTTTATTGATGTTACAGCTTCAAGCGCAGCTTAATGATGCTACAAACGGTGAAAAATGGACGAAAGGCATTACCAAAAACGGTAAAACCATAAACTGGAAACGATGTATTTACATGGAATGTGCGGAGATGATTGACTCTTTTTCATGGAAGCATTGGAAAAATATCAATCAAGAACCTGACTGGGACAATCTGCAGATTGAGGTTGTGGATGTATGGCACTTTATTATGAGTTTGGCTATTGAAAATTATGCTCAAAATATGAAAGGTACTGTAGAAAATTTGGCAATTGATATTTCTGCTTTAGAAAGTTTTAGCATTGTTGATATTCAGAATAAAGCATTTGATACTAAAGACAATGTAATAGAAAAAGTTGAAAACATCATGTTATTGTCACTTTCAAGAGAAAAACTTGAGCTAGAAGAGTTAATAAAAGATTTTTTTGAACTTACGTTAATGAGTGGACTGGACTTAGATACTCTTTATAAACTCTATG
The DNA here is from genome assembly GCA_937900945.1 of uncultured Sulfurimonas sp. Classification (GTDB taxonomy): domain Bacteria; phylum Campylobacterota; class Campylobacteria; order Campylobacterales; family Sulfurimonadaceae; genus Sulfurimonas. The sequence goes on from CALCGG010000119.1 coordinate 5,642, forward strand.
TTGGAAAAAATATTTTAAATCAGTTTCGTCAGGATAATGGCTATAAAGATGGCAGCTATATCAAAGTTTGGAATGGTGATGAAGATAATGTTGTTATGAAAAGAATCTGGGAGAAAAATGCTGAAATAACACCAGAATTGCTTTATAGAGAATTGGCAAAACTTTATCATAACCTGAACAAATAAATGAAAAATATTTTAGAGATTAAAGATTTAACCTATGGTTATTCAAAAGAGTCTTTGCTCTTTGAAAATTTTTCAATCACACTTAAAAGTGGGCAAATAAAAGCTATTGTAGGTGCCAGTGGCGCTGGCAAAAGTACACTTTTTGAACTTATCTTAAATAATCTGCGTCCACTTAGCGGAAAGATACAGAGCGCTTCTGTATCTCAGGTTTACCAAGATCCATACAGCTCTTTTCATCCAAGTTATTCTCTCTTGAATCAGATAAAAGATGTTGCAAGTTTAGTAGATTTGGATAATTATCTCAAAGAGATAAATCTGGATTATGATTTACTTTTAAAACTTCCACATGAACTCTCAGGCGGACAACTCCAGCGTGCCTCTATTCTTCGTGCAATGCTGATGAAACCTGAACTATTACTGCTTGATGAACCAACATCAGCTTTAGATAATGTCATTCAATTGGAGGTTATGAGTAGTTTAGTAAATAATCTCAACAGCATGGGAATGCTTTTGATAACACACGATTTAGAATTGGCAAAGTGGTGTGCCGATGAGATTGTAATTATTTAGTTTTTTTATTTACTTTTCCATAAAAAATTTAACAGCATAATATCCGCTTCCAGCCATAAAAATACTTCCAAATACATTGAGTGAAATATTTGACAGAGCCAAGATGAAACTTCCGCCTTGAAGCAGAAAAAAACTCTCAATAGCGAAAGTTGAGTAAGTTGTAAGTGCCCCTAAAATACCGGTTGTCAAAAAAGATTTCATATGTACAGAAAAGATTGTTGTATACATAAAATATGAGATTAATAAGCCCATAATAAAACTGCCGATTAGATTTACGCCTAGAGTACCAAACGGTAATAGATGAGGAACTTTATGTGAAATAAGACCATTTAAATAAGCTCTTAAAACAGCTCCAATAAATCCACCGCTACCTATGGCTAGGATTGTTTGCCAACTCATCATCATACACCTTTTGCATTTTTACTCTTAAATCTTTTAGCCAGTTTTCATCTTCTTTTTTAGCTACAAAAGAATCCATAAATATCACTTTAACTCTACCTGGTTTATAGTAGAATTTTTTAATATCATAGTACTTTGATGTTTGCATGAGCACTACAGGCTGAACATGAAGATTATACTTGTCGGCTATGATTTTTGCGCCACTTTTAAATGGGAGCATTTTACCTTTTGTTGAGCGAGTCCCTTCTGGAAACATAGTAATAACTCTGCCTTTAGAGATTCTGTTTTTAGCATCTTTTAAAAGCTTGATAAGAGAAGTTTTGCTTTCCCGCTCAACTGCTATATCTTCAGGAAGTTTAAGTGCCAGACCAAAAAATGGTATGTCAAATAGTTCTTTTTTTGCTACCCAAGCTAAGTCTTTTTTTGTGATAGTCTCCATAATGCCTATATCTAAATCACTTTGATGGTTTAGTAAAAACATTTGAGTGTCAGGATGTTCTTCACCGGATAATTCTACTGTATAAAAAGTGCTTAATCTTATAATCCATGCAGAAATTTTTGGTGCCATGGGTCGCGGAACAAGGTAATATATTAATATCATAAATGCCAAGGATGCAAAAATTATGATAGTTGCAAACAACCAACTAATTTGAGCAAATATCTTCATTTCTTACCCATCCGATTTTATCGTTTTTTAGTTTTACTTTTGTAAATTCTTTTATGCTGCCCTCTTTTTGCAGCTGAGTCTGTGTTTGTGTTGTTTCAAAGATAGTCCCATTATATACCGGAAGAAGATAAATATTTGAGTCTTTATTTATGCAAACCTCTTTTGAGGGGGCAGAAACATATGCAATATAGAACAATGGTATTAAAATAAAAACTAAATATATGTATTTTTTTCTCCAAAAAATGAAAATTATTCCAATGAGTGCAGCGGATGCAGCAATACTGATTTTTATCATTTCATGTGATTGATTTGTTGGCTTTAAATCACTTTGTGTTGTTACGCTGTCATCGTCAACAACAATAGGAATATTAATAGTCATAAATTTATTTTTAGTAAGGTTGAAGTATGAAAAAGAAAAATTCTGTATATTTTTATCTATTACAGCATAATAAGTTATTTTAGAATCAATGTATGACTCCGTGATTGATTCTATCCCTTGCTTTAAAACATTGTTAAGTTTTAGAGCTTTGATATTACAGTTTTGTGCTGTTGCAACAAAGACTATAATATTGTGTTTATTGTCATAAGATGTTGTTTTATAATCAATGAGCTCAAATGAATTTGCAATAATATTAGAAAAATCTTTTTTAGGGTTAAGGGTTATTATATTTAGATTTTCACCTAAAAGGGTAGTTTTTTTATAATTAACTTGGGAATTAGTAACTAATGACGCTGTGATGTCTGGCAGTTTAGCTTGATTTTTAGTGACTAAAAAGTAAAATGTATCATAGTAGTATTTATCCGTTTTTTCTCTTGATGGAATTTCATTAAATGATTCTAAACCTTGATAGTTTGAAAACAGATAGGTAATATCTATAAAATCTTTGACAGTTGCTAATGTTTTGATAGTAACCGAAAATATTTCACCTTTTACTACCCTTTTTGGAACCTCTGTATAGTTGAGATACAATACTTTAGGCATTGTAGAACTAACATTTACTTCATATGTGTCAGGATTATTAAAATCCTCTGCACGCAGAGCTGTTAAAAGGAAGAAACCAAAAAATAGTAATCGAATCACGCGCTTAAAAATCCTTGTAACATCTTGACACCATCATCAGAACCGAGCAGGGCTTCCATTGCTCGTTCAGGATGTGGCATAAGACCAAATACATTTTTTTCTTTGTTACAAATACCTGCAATAGAATCAACGCTTCCATTTGGATTTAAAACATCTCCATTTTCATCACTATATGTTAAAAGGACTTGATTGTTCGCATATAAATCTTTTAAGCCATCTTGGTCAATATAGTAATTGCCGTCATGGTGAGCAATAGGAATATTAATAATTTCATCTTTACTTAGTTTTTCTAAAAAAATATTGTCATTATTGACAACTTTGAGGTTGTGGTGTTTGGAAATAAAATGCAGATGTTCATTTCTTTTTAATGCACCGGGAAGAAGTCTTGCTTCTGTTAAAACCTGAAAACCGTTACAAATCCCTAAAACTTTCCCGCCATTATTTGCATATTCAATAACTGCTTTCATAACAGGGCTGAATTTAGCGATAGCACCACTTCTAAGGTAGTCTCCATAGCTAAAACCGCCAGCAACAACCAAAAGGTTTGTGTCCTCTGGAATAGACTCTGATTTATGCCATACAATTTCAGTCTTAGCACCTAAAGCTTCAAAAGCATGTTGTGTGTCATACTCGCAGTTAGTACCCGGAAATTGAAGTATGCTTACTTTCATTTTACTAGCTCTATCTCATAGTCTTCAATTACCGTATTTGCTAAAATTTCTTCACACATTTTAGTTACATCTTCTCTGGCTTGTACTTCATCAGTTGTATCGAGTTGTAAAATTATTTGTTTTCCAACACGAACATCACTTACATTTTTGAAATGAAGTGAGTTTAGCGCATGATGAACTGCTTTGCCTTGAGAATCTAAAACACCTGCTTTTAAAGATACGTTTACTATTGCTTTCATTTATTTTCCTAAAATTCTATTTAATACTTGCTCATACGCTACAGTTAATCCGCCAAGACCTTGACGAAATCTGTCTTTATCCATTTTCTCACCACTTTGGATGTCCCAAAAACGGCAATTGTCAGGGCTGATTTCATCTATTAAAATGATATTTCCATCTTTAGTCTTTCCAAACTCAAGTTTAAAATCAACAAGATTTAGACCTTTGTCTGCAAAATATGGCTTAAGAATGTCGTTAATCTGTCTTGCCATGCGGCGAAGTTTATCAAGTTCATCTTGAAAATCAACAAGACCTAAAATCAAGGCATGCTGGTCATTTAATTTTGGGTCGCCAAGTGCATCGTTTTTATAATCAAATTCAACCAAAGTAAAAGGAAGGACAGTTCCGTCTTTTATACCAAGATTCTTTGATAGACTTCCTGTTGCGATATTGCGGACAATGACTTCTATTAGAATTACATCTACTTTCGTATGAAGCATGTGGTTGTCATCTAGCATTTTTACGAAGTGTGTTTTAATTCCATTTGCTTCTAAGAGTTTAAATAACTCAGTAGAAATTTTGTTATTTAATGCGCCTTTTCCAGCCTCACTTGATTTTTTAAGACCATTAAAGGCAGTTAAATCATCTTTAAATTCTGAAATTACTAAATTTTCATCATCTGTTGAAAATAATCTTTTTGCTTTTCCTTCGTAAAGTAACTCTCTTTTTTCCATTTTGAACTATCCTTGTATGATTACTAAAGCTTTTATAATGTCTACAGCTTCTTTTAGTTGAATATCTTTGTTTATCTGTTTAGGCGTAATTATATCTTTTTTTGTCTCTTCTTCTTTATCTTCTTCCGTATCTCCATCAACTTTTTTCAATTCTTTTTCTAAATGTTTTTTTAGGTCGGCTTCTTTTATGGAAAATTCATTCTCATGTGTTGGAACTGCACCTGATTCAACCTCTATATCCGGTTTTACTCCAACGGCTTGGATAGTTCTTCCGCTTGGAAGATAGTATCGCGCTATGGTCAGTTTTATAGCCTCCTCATCGGTAATAGGAAGTACTACCTGAACACTTCCTTTTCCAAAGGTATTTTTACCAACAAGAACAGCTCTTTTATGATCTTGAAGTGCTCCACTGACAATTTCAGAAGCACTGGCACTTCCCCCATTTATGAGAACAACCATAGGTACTTTTGTTAAAGTTGTACCTTTTGAAGCATTGTAGGTTTTATTGTCGCTTTCATTTCTTCCTTTTTGAGAAACGATGTTGCCTTTATCTACAAATAGATCAACTAAGTCAATCGCCTGATCAAGCAATCCTCCTGGATTATTTCTTAAATCAAGAATAATTCCTTTCGTTGTTGCTTTTTTATTTTTTATATTTTTGGCCACATCTTGTGCTACTTTCTTGTCAAAGCTTGTTACGCGAATATATAAAATATCACTATTAATCTGCTTCGCATATACCGATTCGATTGTTATAATTCCTCTAACAATGTGAATGTTGATAGGTTTAAGTTCATTTTCTCTAACTATTGTCAGGTCAATTGGCGTACCGACTTTTCCTCTCATGATTGAGACAGCTTCATCAATAGTCATACTTAGAGTTGATTTTTTATTGATTTTTAAGATGATGTCGCCAGCTTTTAATCCGGCTTTGTCAGCAGGCGTTCCTTCAATAGGAGCAATAACAGTCAGCGCACCATCTTTAATACCTACCGTAATGCCAAGCCCGCCAAATTCTCCATCAGTTTGAACCTTTAGCGATTTGTAATCTTTTTTTGTGAGATAATTTGAATGCGCATCAAGATTGCTCATCATGCCAGCAAGAGATTTATCTATTAAATCCTCAATAGTTACATCATCTACATTATACTGTTCAACAATACTGATAACTTTTGTGAACTTAGCCAGTGATTGCAATCTTGAAGACTCACTAGTCTCTTTTTTTTCAGTTGTATTTGCAAAAACATTTGTTGAGAAGAACATCACTATAGAAAGTCCAACAGAAACAAAGCCAAGTGTAATTAATTTTTTATTTTTCATAATCTATCCAAGTCTGATTTTTAAAAAGATATTATAGTTTATATTTAGTTAATCAACACTTTATAAGTAAGGTTAGAAGGGTTTATTTAGAAAGTTTAATTGAAGAAATAGGGGACAAAAATCATATCCTCAAGAAAGAGGATATATGAAAAGTTTTAAAAACTAAGCAGTAATTTTTTTATAAAGAGCATTGGCGCTATCGGCTGCCATTTTCATTGGAGAACAAACAACAGTCGCACAAACTGCAGATGCTTCACCTATATGACCAATAAAGTTATTTACTGTTTCGTTTACATTATCATGAAACAAAGCAGCTGTAATTTTTTTAGCTCTGCTGTTACCGGCTATTCTTGAATCACTAATCGCAGTTTCAATACTTGTATAAGTATCTTTTACTGTATCTGTGCTTGATTTAACTACATCTGTTATTGCAGCTGTCATTTCGCTTACTGCATTTTTTTCAATTTCAACTTCTTTGGTTTCAACTGGTGCTTTTTTTGCCACTATTTTTTTTGCCACTTTTGGAGCTACTTCTACTGTCTGAGTTTCTTCTGTATGTGTTGTCATAATATATTCCTTATATTGTAATAAATTTTTATAATTGTTCATTTTGAACAAGCCATTATATTCCAAGAAATATTAATTTTTACTTATATATAAAATAAGTAAAAAGAATCATCTGATTCATAATTTCTTGATAAGCGATAATAAAAAATTTATATTATTTCAATATAATACAAAAAATATTTTTTAGAAGGCAGATTATATGAGCACAATTAAAGAGTACTTAACCGAGGATCATCAACGATGTGATCACCTATTTGCAGCTATGGAAGAGAAGGCTGGTACTTCATTACAAGGTGCAAAAGAGGCATATACAGAGTTTGTGAATGAAACTGAGAGACATTATCAGATGGAAGAGAGAGTTATGTTTGCAGAATTTGAAGCTAAAACCGGTATGACTCAAGGTCCAACTGCTATGATGAGACATGAGCATGTTCAAATGAGACAGCTTATGAAACAGATGGGCGAAGCACTTGAGGCAAACAATAAAGATAAGTTTTTTGGTCTTTCTGAAACGCTTATGATGCTGCTTCAGCAACATAACATGAAAGAGGAACAAATGCTTTACACTATGGCGCAACAGCATTTAAGCGCTGAATCTGATCGCATTGTTGCTATGATGGAATCGATGATTGTTGAATAGTATGAGGGATAATGGATGAATTTTAACGGCTTATCAATTGAACAAGCACCACCAATATCAGCGCCGCTAAGATTTTATTTAACTGCGCCGCTGTTTGCAATAATAGCGGGCTTTTTGATTTTGTTTAGCGATACAACTGTTTTGATGAGCAGATATTCAATAGATTCGATCATAATCACACATGCCCTGACTATCGGTTTTTTATCTTTTATCATGCTTGGTTCTTTAAGCCAAATGTTGCCGGTTTTAGCCGGCGTTGTGATTCCAAAAGTGGATGTAGTGACTAAAGCTTCCCATGGACTTTTGGTTTTGGGAACAGTTTTTATGTTGCTGGGTTTGTCTTATGATAACTCTCTTTTTAACACGATTTCTATCCTAGGATTAGGAACAGGTTTTTTGATTATTATTGGGGTTATCTCCATAGCAATAGCAAAGGTGCAAAATTTCACGGCAACTGTAAAAGCAATGGCTACAAGTTTGTTCTTTGTATTTTTTATAGTTCTTATGGGCTTGTTTTTACTCTATAGTTATATAGATGATAGCTACGCTTACTTAAGACCGCTTATAGCCAATATTCACAGCGTATGGGCTATCTTTGGTTTTGGCGGTATTTTGATTATAGGTGTATCTTTTCAAGTTTTGCCTATGTTTTATGTTGCACCAAAATTTAAACAATTTTGTAAAAAGAAAGTGGTTTTGCTGATAAGCATCGGACTGTTCATGTGGTTAGGATTAAATCTTTTTTATGATTCGTATTCATTGGTTGCGAAAGCATGGATAGCACTGTTTTTTTGGGCTTTTGCTACAACCGTCTGGAAAAAGTTAAGTGCACGCCGCCGTCCCATCAGTGACACTACGGTTTGGTATTGGAGAAGCAGCAGTATATTTTTAACGCTGGGCTCTTTTTTATGGATATTTGATGAGTACTTTAAAAATGAGTACATAGTAATGGTTGCTATTTTGATTGGTGGCGGATTTATCATGTCAATAATGATAGGTATGCTTTATAAAGTGATCCCATTTCTTGTTTGGTTTCATCTTAATGGCATGGGTTACATGAATATCCCGACAATAAATGAGATGATAAACAAAAAATTGGCAAAAACACAGTTTATTTTATTTATTGCCTCGTTGATAGGTTTTATATTTGCATTTTATTACCCAATGTTACTGAAAATTTCTGCAATTAGTTTTATACTCAGCATGATTATTTTAGAATACAATATAATTGCCCCAGTACTTATATATAGGAAAACTAAAAAAACTAAACCAGATTTTGATATGAATGCATTTACAACTTTTTAATATTAGGAATTAAATTTATGAAAAATATTGTTTTAATCGGATTTATGGGCGTAGGAAAGGGAAGTATTGCCAGAGAAGTGCTAAAACATTCTGATTATATTGCAATAGATACTGACGATTTGATTGAGAGCATGTCCAATAAAAAAATTAAAAATATTTTTAAACATGAGGGTGAAGCATATTTTAGAAAACTGGAAAAAAATATCTCTTTATGGCTTGAAAATAGTGTTCAAAATACTCTTGTATCTACAGGCGGCGGCTTTTATAAAGTGGAAAATTTAAAAAAAATAGGTACAATTGTTTTCTTGGATTCCCCTTTTGATGATATTATAAAGAGGATAAAAAAACATCCAAATTCAGCTAGTAAACTAAAGAAAAGACCATTGCTGAATGATTTAAAAAAGGCTAAAGAGTTGTATAAATTGCGACGACCAGAGTATTTGGCCTTAGCTGATGTCGTCATTGATGTGACAAATAAGAGTGCGCAAGAGTGCTCAAAAGAACTTTTAAAAAAGGTAAATAAAAATGCGTAAATTATTAATACTGGTAATGATACTTTTTTCAACATCACTGTTTGCTTCAAAGATAGCATGGGCAAAAGATTTTCAAAGCGGAATTGAACAGGCAAAAGAGCAAAATAAACCAGTTCTTTTTGTTTTTTCCCGTCATACATGTAGATACTGTGTTCAACTGGATGAGACTACATTTCAGGATGAAAAAGTTATAACAGCTTTGAATAAAGATTTTGTATCTATCATATCTTATTCTGATGAAAACGACTATACTCCAGAAGAGTTGTTTACTCCAGGCACACCGGCTTTATGGTTTTTATTGCCAAGCGGAGAGCCAATGTATCAGCCTCTTATGGGCGCGATAGCTGCAGAAAATTTTCTAGAGGCTTTAAAAATCGTAAAAGGTGAATTTGACTCGACTAAAAGTACAGGGAAATAGAGATGATATTTGTAAAAACAACAGATGAGAGTTTTAATGCAAATTTTGAAGAACTTCTCGGACGTGGAAAGATGGATATTGCCAACGTAAGCGCTATTGTCGGAAATATCATAGATGAAATCAAAAAAGATAAAAATGCAGCGCTGAAAAAACATATCTCTAAGTTTGACAACTGGACTCCAGAGAGTGATGAAGATTTGATGATTTCTGTTGAATCTATGGAAAAAGCTTATAACAATATTGATGAAAAACTAAAAAAAGCACTACATCTATCTTATGACAGAATCAAAGTTTACCATGAAAAACAAAAGCCAAAAAGCTGGTTTGACACTGAGTCAAATGGAACGATTTTAGGTCAAAAAGTAACTCCGGTTGATAGTGCAGGGCTTTATATTCCTGGCGGAAAAGCTGCTTATCCGTCTTCCCTTCTCATGAATGTTATCCCTGCTCAGGTTGCTGGAGTTGAGAATATTGTCGTATGTACTCCGACACCAGATAATGAACCGAATGAGCTTTTACTTGCCGCATGTCATCTTTGCGGAGTGACTCAGGTTTATAAGGTTGGAGGGGCAAGTGCAATAGCTGCCATGGCTTATGGAACTGAGAATATTCCAAAAGTCGATGTGATAACAGGACCAGGCAATATCTTTGTTGCAACTGCTAAAAAGATGGTCTTTGGCGAAGTAAATATAGATATGATAGCAGGACCAAGTGAGATAGGGATACTTGCAGATGAGAGTGCAAATGCAAACCATTTAGCGATTGACATGTTATCGCAGGCAGAGCATGATGAAATGGCCAGTTCTATTTTAATAACTCCTTCGCAAAAGCTTGCAGATGAGGTAAAAATTGAACTTGAACAATGGCTTTTAAAATTGCCTCGCCAAGAGATAGCCAGAAAGTCCATAGAAGAGCGCGGAGCGATAATAGTTTCTCGCGACATGGATGAAGCCATAAAACTTATGAATGACATTGCGCCGGAACATTTAGAAGTTGCAACAAATTCCCCTTTTGAACTGCTTCCGTTTATCAAACATGCAGGTGCGATTTTCTTGGGGCATAACACTCCTGAAGCCATCGGAGATTATGTTGCTGGTCCAAATCATACACTCCCAACAGGCGGTACAGCCAAGTTTTATTCTCCGCTTGGAGTTGAAAACTTTATGAAAAAAACATCAATTATCTCTTTTAGCTCAAAGGCTATAAATGAGATAGGAGAAGAGTGCGCTTTAATCGCAAATACAGAGGGTTTAACGGCTCATGAAGAGTCTGTCAGAGTTAGATTAGGCAACTAGTCTATTACTTCTCTATCTCTGATGAGAGACGCTTTGTTTTTTTATAGGCTTTATTTTTACTTTTGATTGAAGTTTTGAGTGGATGCCGCAGTTTAACTGGGTGTTACACTTGCTATTTGAATTGGTGAAGTAACAAACAGCATCGCAATCGCAGGTGCTATTTGTAGGGTGTTCTCTTAAACTTTATGAAATAAATTATATATTTGTTGAATACTAGAAAGAAAGTTAAGAATTAAATGTGTGGGAGATAATTCTTAAGTAAGTATGGTGCGCACGCCAAGATTCGAACTTGTGACCGCTGGTACATGATATCAGAGTTTGTAAGATAATAAATAGGGGAGGGGTAGTTGTTGGTTATGGGTTAACAACTGTCATTTCATTTGATAAAAGCTCAAGAACTACTTTGGTCAACTCTACACTAAACTGTCGTCTTTTTCTGCTCACAGTTTTTTTCCTAAATACATTTTTAATTGTACAACTTAGGAATATAAGTTCTCTGAAAGCTTGTCTAAATTATTGGTGGCAGTATATTCCGGTCACCTAGACAGATAAATTTAGTTTAGCGTATTATTTTTCCGAATTCTGTTGTGACCCGTATGCAGTGAAAGTGGTAAGTATGGTTTTTAGGAGAGCGCTTTATCGTGAAAAGGGGCGCTTATCCGACAGAGATGAGAACTGGTGGCTTACGCCACACAGTTAAACTTCATGGTTATAAGAGAACGTAACTCTAGCGGCACTTTCAATGCTATCTGGCTTTAGATTGTAGCACTCACAAAGCGCTTTTTTCGCTGCTTGATTAAGAGAAGCAAGTTCAATTCGATAATCTACTATGGCGTCCTCTTCGGAGACTTTCATGTTAAATGTGGCAATTTCTTCTTTTGAAGGTTTTCTATGGATGGTAATATACAAGCATTTCCTCGCTTATTAAAATATGGAATGGCATTATAGCAACAAAAATGTATATTTAATCAATTTTTTTGAAAATTGATTAAAAGTTAATCAATTTTTTTGAGTAAAAATTAAAAAATTATTGTATGGATCTATAGAGTCCCCTGCAACATTATTGACTTAAAAGAATAGAAGTTGATTCAAGAAGGTGACATATGATTTTGCGAGTTACTGAAAGAAAGTTTATAAATAAAATTGACTGTGCCAAATCTGTGTCAAATCTAACATGATCACTGGTATTGTACATCATAGTACGCCAAAGTTTGGAAGATTATAAATGAGATGACTTAGATTTTAAAGTAACAAACACCACCGCGATCGCAGGTGCTGTTTATAGGGTATTCTCTTAAACTTTATGAAATAAATTACTTTAGATAGATCAAAA
>CALCGG010000120.1 GCA_937900945.1 uncultured Sulfurimonas sp.
TAAAATTCCAAATGCAAGTACAGAAGCTACTTTTGTAGCTCCTTGATAATAAATCTTATCACATCCAAAGTCATCTTTGAGATATTTATTTACTCTTTCCACCATGCTTCGTTGATTGTAATGTTGTTCATCACAGTTTAGGTGTTGATTGAGATACTTGAATGTCTTATTCTCATGTTCCATGAGTTCAATTTTTGCTTTTAGTTCTTTAGAGTTTTTAGGATTTATGTCTATTATTGGGCGATGTCCTGATGCTGTTGAAAACTCTCTAATAATGTCAGCATCATATCCTGCATCTTGTAAGTCATAAAGATAGTTTACTCTCTTGCTTGTTTCTTGTATGAGGGGCAAGGCTACAGAAGAATCATGCACATTCGCACCTGAATAAAATGCTGTTATTGGTATATCACCATCTACAGCAGAAATATGAAGTTTACCACCTATCCATACTTCACGATTACCTTTTGAATTCTGTTTGATACCTACACCGCAGTCAGTGGAGACTAAAGTAAGTTTTTCTTCTACACTTTGCATCTTTTTTTGCTGCTCTAATATTTTTGGTTTTATTGGTTCTCTTATTTCACCTTTTTTAGGTCGTCCTGCTTTATGTTTTATTTTTTCTATCTTTTCTTTTTTTACAGCTTTTTCTCTAAGTGGTATTTTTGTGGCATCTGTTGCATTGTAAAAAAATGTTTTTTCACTGAGATATTCTTTAACAAATTGTGCATGAGCTTTCTGAGCTATTTGCATTTCACTAATCTCATCAAAAGCTCTACTAAAAGTAGCCTCACTTGGAATATCCTTTGAATATCTCCAACCACATAATATTCTTAAAGTTCTATCAATATGCAATCTATCTATCAAATCTCTTGTTGTTTGAAAATTATAGACACTCTTTGCGATAAATGCTCTTGTAATCTGCTCTCTATTTTTTGGTGTATTAGTGGAGGATGTGTTGATTATATATTTTTCTATTTCAGCAAAATCGAGAACTCTTATAAGCTTAGACTCTTTAGAACTAAACTCTTCAATCCTCAAACTCTCTTTTAACTCAGGAAATAATGAATTCTCAAGATTTACTACTTTAAGCCACATTTTTGATAGTGTTGATATAATTTTAGACATAAGTTGAATCTCTTTTCTGTTAAATTTTTGTCGTAAAAAATTATAACTTATCTGAAATTAGATCTCAACTTTTTTAACTACATTAACAACAAAATTGGTCGCTTTTCTGGTAATCTGCAAGTGGCTC
>CALCGG010000121.1 GCA_937900945.1 uncultured Sulfurimonas sp.
AGCATATTCTGTTTCGCTCTTAAAATAGGCTTTAAAATATACTCCAAAACAGTTTTCTTTCCGGTTATGATATCTACACTTGCAGTCATACCGACCATGACATAAAGTTTTTTATCTTCTGTTCCGAGATAATTTTTATCCGTTTTAACTCGTACCATGAAATAATTTTGTTTGTCAATGTTGTTGATAATCGTGTCTGCGCTGATATTTGTAACAGTTCCCTCGAGTGAACCATATATGGCAAAATTGTAGGCAGAAAATTTTACAACAGCACGTTGTCCCGGATATAAAAATGCAATATCCTGCGGTTTTACCTTTGTCTCAATAATCAAGATGTCCTGAGTAGGAACAATCTCAACTATATCCATGCCGGGTCTGACTACGCCGCCGATTGTGTTTACAAGCAATTGTTTGATGGTTCCATCGACCGGAGACCTTACAAAAGTACGCTTTACTTTGTCTTCTCTAGCAACATTTACCTCTTCGATTCTGTACATCTCGGCTTTGACAGCATTATAATCTTCTTTTGCCTTGTTTTGAAATCTTAATCTCACTTCTGTAATATTGTTTTTTTGTTCTTCTATTACAGAAATAAGGCGAGGGATAGAGGACTTTATAGATTTCATATCTCCATTAATATTATTTGCCTGTCTTTGAAGTTGTAAATATTCTACTTCCGGGATGAGTCCGCTCTTATATAAAGGTTTATTCAGTTCTACCTCTTTTGAAATGAGTTCATAATTGCGGGTAAGTTGAACTAATCTTTCTCTGGCTTCTTCAAGTTCATTCTTTTTTTGAGCTAAACGACGGTTGTAAATCACAATATTATTTTCCAGTTGTGATTTATTTGTATTGTACAGAGACTCTTCATGTTCTATGAGTTTAGGTGATTTTTGTAAGATTTCTTTTGAGACTGTAAATGGCTTACCGTATGATTCTGCCAAGAGTCTAATACTTTTGGCTTCGAGTTCGTCATATCGCATTTTGTTTTCCATGTAGACACTATTGAAATTGGTGTCGTCTATTTTGACTATAACATCGCCTTTTTTGACGTTATCGCCCTCTTTGACAAAAATTTCACTGACTATACCGCCTTCGAGATTTTGCACAACCTGTACTTGACTCGAAGGGATAACTTTTCCTTCACCTCTGGTGAGTGAATCTATTTCTGCATTATATGCCCATGAAATCAACCAGATAACGACAAAAAAAGCTACCCATAACATAACTTTTGTTTTAAGCGTTGTATGCATCAGCATAGCCGAGCTTACAGAGTTCATGTATTCCAAGTCATCTTCATCTTTTATTTGAAGATTTTTAATATCTTTTTTACTGTAAGAATAATCTACAAATTTATCCTCAAGACTCATGGTTTGGCCTCTACATGTGCTTGTATAACTGGTTTGTTTAACTGCTTAATAACCTCATCTATTTTATCATCCATAACAACTCTCCCTTTATCCAGCAATATCAACCTGTGAGTAAGAGAAAGTAGTAGGTTTTTATGTGATATTATAATTGTAGTGCGATTTACTTTATAACGTCGCATACCTTCAATAAAATGCCCTTCATGTGTACTGTCCATTGAGTTTGTAGGCTCATCCATCAGTATGATAGGTGTCGGGTGAATGAAAGCTCTTGCGATAGAGATGGATTGTTTTTGCCCACCTGAGAGCCCGTCGCCTCTTTCTCCTACAGGCATATCGTAACCCATGGGATGTATATCTGCAAAACTGCTTACTCCACTGACATTGGATACATTTAAAACATCTTCATCACTGGCATTTGGAGCGCGTAAGATAATATTGTCTTTTAATGTTCCTTGAAACAACACGACTTCTTGAGGCACATAAGATATATGTTCCCTTAAATCGGCAGGATCTATCTGTTGTATATCGATACCGTCTATCAGTATGGAACCCTCTGTCGGTTCATATAAACCGAGGATAAGTTTTTCAATAGTCGTTTTTCCAGAACCGTTGGGACCGATAATACCTACAGCCTCTCCGGGATTTATGGTAAAAGTTACATCATCCAAAACTTTTTTATCACTCTCTGGATAGTTAAAGGTCACATGTTGAAATTCAATCTTCCCTTTAAAAGAGGGTCGCTCAACAAATTTTTTAGCTTCTTCCCGCTCAACTCCGAGTTGCATGATGTTATTGATTGCATCGTAGGCTGTTTTGG
>CALCGG010000122.1 GCA_937900945.1 uncultured Sulfurimonas sp.
TTCCGTCACTGGGGTCAGGATTCTATGGCAGACAGCCGTATCCCTCTTTGGATGATCACGGGCGAATACGCAATAGGCGATACTGATTCACTACAGGTTGTTTATGTCCCACAAACAGATATAACAAACCAAATTCCAGGTCTTTACGATACAACTACAGGAGATCAAGGACAGCCATTTGTGCCATTAGGTATGGATACTATGTTTGGACAAACAAATGGATTTATGAATATTGGGCCTGAGATGGGTTCTGTTGCTGGTGCTTTTAGTCAAGCATTCTCTATAGGTTTTACCGGTGCTCTAGGGACTAATCTTTTAAGTAATTTCGTAAATATGACTGTTGCTGGTTTTACGCAAATACCTGATGTTGGTGCATTTATTTTTAGCCAAAATGGAGGGGTTGCTGCCAATGTGAATGCGCTTGGTCTTTCGGCAGACGGTGGCACGGATGGATATGCCGTTTTAAATGGTAATCAAATGCTTTCAAATACTGTTAACTTACCTTCACCTTATGGGATAGGAGCTACAACAAATTTATTTGGAGCAACAATAAATACTTCAAATCCTACAACTATGTTTGATTACATGGGTGATACAACTTTTGCTACCTTTACTTCATTTATTGGTATGGGTACAAAATATGTTAAAGACCATCCAGTAAATGCACCGCTCGAAGGTAATCTTGGTGTAAGATATTCTGGGTCTACTGACATCGGATTAAACTATACGCTTAATTATTATTATCATTATGATAATAATCCTGTTATAGATGTTAGCTGGGAAGATAGCACTGGAAATGCATTGGCGGTTACAGCAACAGAAGATTTTACTGGTTTTACTACAGTAAAGTTGAATACTTCTAGTGGCGTGTATGATCCAACAGTAAGTGGCCCTGCAACAATGGTATTTACAGAAAAACAAAATCGTATCAATACTTTTGGTACATCATTTGACTACGCTATAGATACTCCATTTGCTCCAGTTATACTTCGTACTGAAATTGTTTATGATAAAGATACACTTCAGCCTGTAGTTGACCTTGGTAAACTTGCTTATGGCGATTTTGCCGGTGCATTTCAAAATGAAAGAGCTGATTTCTTAAACTATGTTGTTGGTCTTGATGTTACAGTTATGACAAACCTTTTTATGAGTGTTCAGTTTATGGATAAATGGAATCTTGACTATGTAGATGAGAAAGTTCAGTATGACGGTAACTCTAAAGAGTATGGAAAGTTTACTGCTAACCCAGCAACTATGAGCCTTTCAAACGGTTTCAAACCAGCTGAAGAACACCAAATAATGTACACATTCTTCCTTTCAAAGCCATTGTTAGAAAATGACGCAATGCGTGTAAACAATATTTTCTTATATGAGCAAGATAATGGCGGTTACTGGGATAGATTTGATGTAGAGTATTCATATAGTGATAATGTTATCTTATCTGCTGCCTATAATCAATATGGTGGAGATGACAATGGAGTATTTGGTCAATTTAAGAAAATGTCAAATGCTCAAGTCGGCTTTAAATATATCTTCTAACAAATATACTTTTAATATTCATAGAGTGTAAACTCTATGAATCCACATAGGATTACAATAATGGAACAAAAAAAGAAGTTTTCTTTTAAATACGCTGCTTTTATGATGAAATACAGATGGGTTGTACTTATTTCTTCGTTACTTATTACAGCTTTCACTGCCTGGCAAATACAATATGTCGATATTCGAAATGACCCTGATACACTTCTTCCTCAATCAAACCGTTATGTTTCAACAAATACTTATGCTGAAAGTACATTTGGTATGGGAAATTTATTTGTTGTTGGCATAGAAGTTAAAGAAGGAACGATTTATGAACCATGGTTTGTGAATATTGTTCGTGAAATTCATCTAAAACTTGAAAAAATAGATGGTAGTAGAAAGCCAAACTTTATCTCAATTGCTGCAAATAAAGTTAAAAATATGGGAGTTGATGAAGAGGGAAGTCTTCTTTTTAAACGTTTAATCCCAAATGATGGTATTTCTACAACAGATCCAGTTGTCGCAAAAGAACAATTAAGCTTTATGAAAGAGGGTATAGATAATAACCCTGTTCTTAAACCTATGATTGTGAATGAAGTGGATCCAAAAACTGGTAAAAAATGCTACAACAATGAAGAAGGCTGTATGGCAACAGCGACTTTTGTAATTGCTGACTATGATGATAGCATTAAGCCTCATTATGTGGATTGGGTTCGTCAAGTCGTTTCAGATTTGGCTCCATATTATGATGATGACCGTATTAAAATTTCCATAGCTGGAGAGCCATATTTTCTCGCATGGATGATGGTTGAGCTTTTAAATCATTGGTACCTGTTTGTTGCATCTATAGTAATAGCTTTTATCATCTTGCTTATTGAAACCCGCTCTTTTAAAGGCGCGCTCTTTCCATTGGCCGGTGTTGGTATGAGTATAGTCTGGACCCTTGGTGTTATGGGACTTTCAGGATTTAAACTCACAACTATGGTTGTTTTAACTCCAATGCTTATTCTCGCTGTTGGTATGGGACACGCTATTCAGGTAACACGACGTTACATGAAATCTATACGGGATGGTGAGAATGTAGAAGAAGCCAGCCTTCATGCATTGGGATTTACTATAGTCCCAGCAACTTTATCTATAGTTACAGATGCTATAGGGTTTGCAACACTTTCAACAGTTGATATTTCCTTTTATAAAGCATACGCTTACTTTGGTATGATTGGTATGTTCTCATTGCTCATAACGACAACTACGATGATACCACTTTTGATGTATATGTTCCAAAGTAAAAAACAAGCACATGTTCCTGAACAATATAAGTGGGAAGAGAACTTGGGTATTTATATGGAAAAAATGCTTTCAGGATGGGGTAAACTTATCCCGATAGGAGTTGTTGGAGTGATTATAGCTATTTCTATTCATTACACTAAAGTAGATGAAGGATTTAGTACTATTATAAATGATACTCAATATTCAGGGATGGAAAAAGTTGATAAAGTACTCATCGGAGATACTTATGACTTAATGCCAGGGGTAGAAAAAGGTATCGATTATGCACAGGCAGCATTTAAAGTGTATTCTCAACCTGTTCAAGATATCTTTAAATTAAATACAATGATGCCGGGTGTTATCTCTTTTAATATTCCTATTCGTGGTAAAATAGCACCACTTAAAGAGTGCTCAGATGAGTACTATGATGCTTTAGATGCTGCAGATGAAGCTGGTACGGAACCACCTGCAAAAAATTGTTTTGATCCACAACTTGATAAACCACAAGGTATTTTAAACAATGCTATTGTTTTAGCTGCTATGGAAAAGATGGAAGAGGAACTTCGTAAAAATAAATATATAGGGTTTACTGCATCCTATGCCCAGTATGTAAAGATTGCAAATATGCTGCTTATGACTGAACCTGGAGATAGACCAAGTTTAAATGATTTTAAAGTTCCGACAACTGAATATTTAGTTGCTCGTGATGCTACTGATGATCGTAGTCCGGATAGTATAGTATCTTTATATAATGGTCTTTTAGATGCTGCTTCAAGTCCTGGTGATTTATCTTCAATGACTACACAGAATTATAACAATGGTGTTGTTATGGGATTTATTAATACCATGCACCCTAAAGAAACGCATATCGCAATTAAGTTTATTCAAGACTATATTGAAACACACAAAAATGATCCAGGCTTAAATATGGTTGAATTTGGCTTCCGTAATGCAAATGCATCTGGTGATAAAGGGCCAATAGCTGATGACACTAACCCTAGCTACGTTGAGCCTGGTGTTGGTGGATTCTTGGGTGCGACTGAAGCAACTCGTGAAGTTACCTTTGATAACTGGTTATTCAATCCACTTGGAACAGCTTTAGCAATTTTTATAGCAGTTACTCTGATTTTCCGTTCATTTATCATCTCTGGTGCATTAATGGTGTTACTATTTATCACTTTGTTTGCACAGTATGGAATGGCTGGATATTATACTTCATTGCAATTTTACAGTGGTAATTTACACTTTGCTAACTTAGTGGCACTTTCCATATCCATGGGACTCGGAGTCGATTATAGTATCTACATGATATCTAGACTACGAGAAGAAATAGCAGAACATGGAGATTGGTCAACAGCACTTAGAAATACTATTGCTACAACTGGTTCTTCAGTTCTTATCTCTGTAGTAGTTTTGGTTGGTGCGTTTATACCAATGATGGCTACTACATTAGGTAATACCTGGGGAGTTTCGATGTACATAACAGAAGCTATTTTGATTGATGTATTTACATCATTAGCAATTCTTCCTCTAATAATATTATGGTTGAAACCAAAATATGTCTTCAAACAAGACTAATCCTTTTAGGATTAGTCTTCTCTCATAAATATTTGGTATAATGATGATAAATATATTTTTTTAACATCATTATATCAAATAGGATTGCATGAATAATTTAGCATATATATATAAACTGTGGCTTAGCGTAGCAAAAACAAGTGGTAAATTAACTACGAGTGATGTTCTATTAGCTGCGAAACGTCTTGTCGAAGGTCACAGTGATGATGAGATAACAGTATCTATTGATGAGTTTGATAAGTTTGCTAAAAATATATCCTTGGATGAAACCCTTGAATATTTGCATAATATTGAATCTTCAAAAAGATATGTAATACTTATTAATCTCTTTATGGTAATTATGCTGAAAAATATAAACAACGAAAGAGTGAATCAAAAACAAATAACAGCACTTAAAGAAATATATAAAAAACTATCCGTTCCTTATCTTTATGATATATTATATCTTTTGATGAACAAAAAATACACTAAAGCCCATAAATTACTTGACGAACATTCCCCAAATATTAATTTTGTTTGTTTTGATCAAAATGCAAAAAGTGAGATTAATCAATCATTTGAGCAGTATCAGGTTCGTTTTATCATACTGAAAATAGATGATTTTTTTCTTTTGCTAAACAGCCATAGTCATGATTTAAAAATATATAGCTACTCTAATAAAAATAAACTTACCTTGCCTGAAAAGTGTGCGGAATTTAAAATAGAGCCATATGATTTTATAACACATAACGTAAGAGATCATTCAATATATTATCTTGATAAAAATACTTTTATACGTATAACGAATGAAAAAGAAGTTATATATTTAGATGAAGATGTGCTTGTAAAACTTTTTTCACCAATGAATGATAAGTTATTTTTGGTTTCAGAGGTAAAGGAGCTTGATAAAAACATATTTCAATGCTCCATTGCAAAAGACCATATCTATAATATTAAGGCTAATCATTTATTTGCCGGATATTCGAAACGTCATGCAATAGTTAAAGATGTAAACTTTAATATTTTTGAAGGTGAATTGGTTGCGGTCATGGGACCATCAGGTTCTGGTAAAACTACACTTTTAAGAACATTTGTGAAACAGGCAAAAATTTTGAAGGGCGAACTTCTTATAGATGGTGAAAAAATTTCTGAAAAATATTTTCATAGAATGGGTTATGTGCCGCAGGATGATGTTCTTATTAAAGATTTGAATGTTTTTGACAACATGTACTACTATTATCGCCTGCATTTTGGAAAAGATAAAAGTGATGCAGAAATTGATAAGCTAATCAGTAGGCAGTTACAAAATTTAGGTATTCTTGAAATTAAATATAAGCCAGTGTATAAAAATGGTAAGTTTACTATTTCAGGGGGCCAAAGAAAAAGACTAAATATAGCATTGGAGCTATTGAAGGATGTTGATTTAATTATAATGGATGAACCAACAAGTGGACTTTCTTCTTTGGATTCTGAAAATATAATAAAAGAATTGAAAAAAATTACATTATTAAACAAAATAGTTATTATAAATATTCATCAGCCTTCAACTTCTATGTATAGACAATTTGATAAAGTTGTAGTTTTTAACGAGTATGGCAATAACATATATACAAATAAGTCCATTGAGGTTCTTAAAATTTTTAAATTGGTAAAAACGGAAGATGCTTATTTGTTTAATGAAGATGAAGAATCTAAAGAAGATTTAGAATGTATGAAATGTGATAAAAGTGACCCTGAACTATTGCTTGAAATTCAAGCTGACGAAAAAAGTAACTTTTGGAATCTTTTTAGTTATTTAAATGATTTTACGGAAAAAAAATAATGTTTAATAACCCAATATCTGCACAAATCTCTTATCAGACAAGACGACAGTTTAAGATTAAACGATATGAACGATTAAATTTAATCGTTTCATTTGTAATTGCGCCTCTTTTAGCATGGTTGTCAGCTTTCATATTTAGATCAGATACTGACTTGGTTCAAAATCAAGCGTATCCAAACTTTTTATTTTTTATGTTGATATCAGGTGTTTTTTTTGGTTTGATAGGTTCAGTTTTTGAAATTATAAATGACAGACGAACTGTTCAGAGAGAAAGAATAGGTGGCGTTTCTATATTTGGTTATTATATATCCAAGTATTATGTTTTAAGTTTTTTTGGATTGATTCAAACAATTTTATATAATGTCATAGGAATGATATTTTTAAATATACCAGTGTTGCTCGTAGCATTTAACTCACTTATAATGTTTCTTGTAGTTGTTGTAAGTATATCTTTTGGATTATTTATATCATCTTTAACAAGAAGCAATATGATAGCATCAAATCTTATTCCTGTTCTTATTATTCCTCAAATCTTGCTTGGAGGGCTTATTCCTTATTCACATATGGATAAATCAATCTACATGTGGGAAACTAATTATGATAAGGCTCCCCCAATAGCTAGAATTATGCCAATTAAATATGCATATGAGTCTATAATAACTGGGAATATAGCCTTTACCCGAGGTAATAATGAGATAAATGATCAAATTTCACAAATGGTTGATTATTTACAAGACAATCAATTTATGAGTATAGATAAAGAAAGTTTTATTAGTAATTTTAAGTGTTCATTTTGTAATAAAACATGGTTTTATAATATTTTAGTTATCATTTCATATATTGTAGGGACCTTTGTGTTAGGTCTAATTATTTTTTATAGGAGAATTTTTAATGGTTAAAATAATTTTAATATTATTGGTTAGTATTGTTAGTCTGCAAGCAAAGAGCAGTGTAGATGCCTGCGTTCCGATTGGGAAGATTGTAATTTTAAAGAAATCAATCATGAGTCTTGATCTTTCAAAAGATCAAAAAGATAAACTTTTAAAGTATGAAGAGAAATTGAAAGATGAGTTAAGTAAAATTAAAGATGGCGCTTACGATAAGAAAGAAAGATTATCTGATTTATTTAGTGAAAAAGAGTTTCTTAGGAAAAAATTTATTGATATAGCGACGCAAGAAAATATTGTACTAATGGATGCTATTGCTGAATATTTTGAAAATATGTATAAAGCACTTAACAGTGAACAAAGAGAAAAGTTAATAAAGAAGTTTAAAAGAATTGAAAAAAAGAGAAACGAATAAAGTTGTACCTTTTTAAGAAGGTACAACTTTTATTTACATTACAAGACGAATTAATTTTTCATATTGAGCAGGTAGCTCTATTTTTTTACGAGGAAGAAAGTTCTCAATAGCAATATTCATCCATTCACGATTTGTTTTCATATCTGATATTTCTATGAAAAATTTCCCACCCTCATTTATAAGCTCATATTTTTCAATTTGAAATTTGATTGGCCCCTCTTCACCCTTGGGATGTATCTCAAATTCTATTGAATGTGTCTCAGGGTTTAATTGAAAATTAATCATCTTGCGTAACCTTTATATATCTTACTTCTTATACTTAACATCGATCTCAAGACCGATACCGCCTTTTTTACCAAAACCAATTGTTACATCTTGATCTTCTAGCTCTTTTTTTAGTTGACCAATATTTATCCCATTTGATTGTGCAGCAGTGAAAGTAAGATGAAGTTCTTCAAAACTATCTTTACCATCTTTGATAAGACTTACAACTTGATCGAATGTAATGTTCTCAACCTTATTCATATCATTTTCATTAATTGCACGATTCATCATCTCCATCATCCCTTTACCCATAGTATAGCTCATACCAATCGGAGAATATTTAGCTATTTTTTTTACTGCGCTAATAGCCTTATCTTTTAAAGAGCTTTTTTCATCAATAGGGTTTCCATTTTCATCCAGAATTTCAATTTCTTTATTATCATAATCAACTTTAGCATTTACAATTTGTTTTTCTTCTACCATTTTATTTCCTTAATTTTATTTTGTATATTATTATATCTAAAAAGTTCTAGTGTTACATAAAAGCTTGGATAGGAGTGTCAAATTTTTTTGGAAGTTCAAACTCTTTGTTCAATACAAATAAATCCATTATAGTTTGCATCCATTCTCTATTGGCCGCTAAACTATATATAATTACGGATGTTGAATCTCCATGTTGAATAAATTCATATTTTTTGATTTCAATTCTAATAGGTAATGTCTCACCCTTTAACATCAATTCAATTAAAAACGATCTATCTTTGGAGTCTATTTTAAATGCAAGTACACTGCCATAACTCTTTATAACTTGATTTATAATAGTTTTAAAAAGTTTTGAATTAGTCGTGTCTTTGCCGGTATACATTGTGTCTTTAACTATATTTTTAAATTTATCCATCATAGACATATGATTTAAACCCCTTTTAGAATTATGTGCTATAATTATAGAGTAATTTATATAAATAAAGACTGATTGCAGAAGGTTTAATAATGAAAATGAAAGAATTGTCGTATGGTGGTAAAGCTATAAAGCTATTCACAAATGACACAAATGAGCTGCTATTAAATGATGAAGATGTTCAGTCAGGTTTTCATGTTAGTGCTGATGAATTTAAAAAAATAATTGATAAAAATAGAGATCGTTTTAAAGAAAATAAAGACTATATTTTAGATGAAGAAAAAAAACGTTTTTGGAGTAAGTTAGGCATTGTAAAACTTGGTTTTTTTAACAATAATGAAAGTGGAGTTGAATTTATAGATTTTTTAGAAACTATCAACTTAGTTGAGACAAATAATAAAGCAGAGAGTTTAATCTCTAAAGATAATCTTATTTCTATATATAAAACCCTTGAAAATAAATTTGTTGATTTTTCAAAAAAGATTGAAAAAGAAGGTGATGTTGATATAGATGAATTAAAACATTTTATAGAAACATTTAACCTTTTTGTTAAAACAAGAGCAGATATATTGCCTCATGAGAGACCGCCAGTTCCTACGGCACTTTTAAGTAATAGCAATAATAAAAAAGGCGGTATTTTAAAGAGCCTTTTTAGCATTGCATCCAAAACAGGCTCAGATGCAATGGATTTTGCATCTCAGACAAGAGATCAAGCATATATGTTTGGTTCACAAACAGAAAAAGATGCTTTTACTTTTACTCAAGATACCAGAGATCGTGCTCATGAGTTTGCTACAAAAACAGAAGATGATGCTTTTACTTTCGCAACAAAAATGGAAGATGATGCTTTCAAATTTGTATCAAAAATGGCAGATGATGCTTATCATTTTGCTAGCGATGGCATGAACTATGGCTACATGTTTGCTTCACAGGGCGAAGAATTGGGTCCTATGGCAAATCGTGTTTTATGGATGGCATCAGAGATTGGCTTAATGTCCGATCGCATAGGTGAAATGAGTGATAGAATAGTTCATACCGAACATTTAATAATCAACATGTCGGTTATGATATTAAACTTTGGCTTATTGATTGACGGGACTATTAAAACTATTGCAGAATCAGGACTCCATGCACTTGCTATGGTTTTTGATAAAAGTGAAGTGCCTGAGCTTAAGTCGTCATCGCGACATATAGAGTTAATAGGTAAAAATGTAGAACTAATACTTACTCAACAGCATGAATACGATTTAAGAGTACTGGAAAATCAGAAAGATTTACGTGAGATTACTATCTCCGCACTTGATAAGATTAGCTTGGAGTATTAACTTTTTTAGATTTTGGAGTTGTGTAAGACTGTGCTAAAGTAACTACAGTCTGAAGTATATCGCTTATGTTTAAAGTGTCTGAGCTTTTTTCTACTGTTATCTCTTTTTGTTTTTTCACTAGGTTATCAAGTGTTAAAATAAAGTGATTTATCTCTTCTAGTGTTGTGTCTGGATTTTTTTTGATTTTATCTAAGCGCTCTTTTAACAAGTCTTCAATTTCATTATAAAAATTATGAGCTATTTTTTCTTCTTCATTTTCTTTTAGATTTATATCTTCTATAAATTCCAAGAATCTTAAAGCATCATCACTTTTTAAAGAATAAGCTAATCGGATAATTCCCGATTTTGAGAAAAAAAGTATAGAAGAAGTTGTCTTGTTTTTTGTATATTCAATAGCTTCATAACTATAGTGTTTACCCTCGGTTAAAGTTTCTAGTAATTCGATAATTTTTGAAAGATTAACATTAAATGCTGTAGCGACTTCTTTGCTTGAGAGAAACCAATTATTTCGAATTATCAAAGGATGAAGCTCAATAGTACTATATTCTATAAGAGTAAGAAAATGTTGTGCCATAACAAGCCTTTAAAAATAAGTTGTGAGTGGTAAAAAGAAATATGTTGAATTGCGAGATATAAATTGCGGAGGATTATTCCTCCGCATAAAAAAATTAATCAGTAATTTTTTTATAGACACCTTTAGCTGCACCAGCCATAACTATCATAGGAGACATTCCGGCAAGCATACCAGCACCTGCTGCTTCGCCCATGTAGCCAGCTAGCTTTGAGATTAAATCAGTAAGTTTGTTTTCTCCGCCAAATTCATTTACAATTTCTTTTGCACGGTCTGAACCAGTGATACGAGCATCTTTTAATTGCTGATCCAATGTATTTAATGCATTTATAATTGTTTCCGCTGTAGCGTCAAGTTGATCTTCAGCAATGCCTATCAAGGTAGCTTCATTTTTAGAAGATACTTCTTTTTTCTTAGGAGCAGCTACTTTTGTTTTTTCAGCCGCTTTAGGAGCTACCGCTGTTTTTGTTTCAGCTTTAGGAGCTGCTGGCTTTGCAGCAGCCTTCGGAGCTGCTGCTTTTGGAGCAGTTGGTTTTACTTCTGTTTTAGGTGTTGTTACTGTATTAGTTGTTTCTGACATAATATAAATCCTCGATTATTTTATTTATGACACATATACTTTAGTGTAAAATATGCCACTAATAGAATTGTACTAAACACACTATTAATTTAAGCTTATTTTAATGAATAATATTAATGATAAACAATAAGAATGATATAATTAGTAACGAACTTTGAAGGACGTTAAGTCCTTAGCCATAGATAATCCCAGCTTCAGAAGCTTAAAAAGAGGGCTAATGT
>CALCGG010000123.1 GCA_937900945.1 uncultured Sulfurimonas sp.
AAATCTCAAAAAAACCTTGAAATTCTAACCATGATAAGAAAAGCTATTAATAGTTTAAATATAGTCTCTCTCTTTCAACCTATTATAAATAACAAAACTAAAAATGTTGAGAAGTATGAATCTTTAGTGAGACTTATTGATGAAAATGGAAAAGTAATAAGTCCTTTTTATTTCTTAGATACAGCAAAAAAGGGACAATACTATTCTCAAATCACATCGATTGTTTTAGATAATTCTTTTTTAGCACTCAATAATACAGATGCAGATATATCAATAAATTTATCAATTTTAGATATAGAAAAAAAAGCTACAAGAGAAAAGATATACTCACTTTTAGAAAAACATAATAAGCATCTACATAGGCTAGTATTTGAATTATTAGAAGATGAAGCAGTTAAAGATTTTGATTTAGTTAAGTCTTTCATACATAATGTTAAAACAATGGGAGTTAAGATAGCTATAGACGATTTTGGTGTTGGTTATTCAAACTTTGAAAGACTTCTCGAGTATCAACCAGATATCTTAAAAATAGATGGTAGTTTAATTAAAAATATAGATAAGAATCCTCTTAGTTTCAATATAGTAGAGACTATTGTAGCTTTCGCCAAAAAAGAAAAAATTCTGACAGTAGCAGAATATGTTGAGAATGAAGATATCTTTAATATCTTAAATGACTTAGGGATTGATTATTCTCAAGGATACTACTTTGGTAAACCTAGTGCTTTATAAATAAAGAGTTAATGAAAATAATAGGAGGAGGGTAAAAACCTCCCTTTAAATAAAAAACTACACAAAGGCCATATAATGCTTGCAACTATAGAAAACTTTAATGATATTTCACATTTATTGAGAAAGAATGCTAATTTACTTATAGCTGAAGATAATAAAGATATAAGAGAGCAGCTTCACAGAGCTGTTGATAAATTTTTTCCAAATGTATTTGTTGCATCTGATGGCCAAGAGGCATTAGAGATTTTCTTAAAAGAAGATATTAATATTTTACTCACAGATATAAATATGCCTAGGATGAATGGAGTAGAGCTTGTAGAAAATATTTTATCAGTTAATGAAGATATCTTTATTATAGTCTTATCTGCCCATAACAATTCAGATATGCTTATCGAACTTATAAATTTAGGTGTAAATAATTTTTTGCCAAAGCCAATAGATATGGCGATGATGGCAAAGTTCTTTTACAATGCTTGCTTACAGTTAAAAAGCACTTTAAAACTAAAAGATGACACACTTACACTAGAAGAACTAGAAGAACTAGAAAAACTAGAAGAACTACAGATTCTTTTAGAGGAGGAGTTGATAGATTATTCAAGGATAGATAGTCTCGGTAGTGTTCAATAATCTGTGCCAGCATATAAAAGTTTAGTAAAAATATTTACTATATCTTTTTATCCATAAAGATTATAGACATGACACTCAAGTGACAAATATTAAGTAAAGTTCTCCCTTTAAAACAAAAGGATTATATATTGACAACTTTCCCACTTGAAAATGTGAAAAAATTAAGAAAAGAACTTGCAGCCCACCCTGTGTATGCTGCTGTTACAGATATGCAAGATTTAACAATCTTCATGCAACATCATAGTTACGCTGTTTGGGACTTTATGTCATTGGTAAAATATTTACAAAATGTTATTGCTCCAGCAAGTACACCTTGGCTCCCATTTGGTGATGCACAAGTGCAACGTTTTATTAACGACATCGTTCTTGCAGAAGAATCAGATGAAGGTATCCCACTTGAAGATGGGACAACAACATATACAAGCCATTTTAATTTATATGCACAAGCTATGGAAGAGGTTAAAACTGGAAGTAGTGATTTTATTAGAGAGTTTGTTTCTAAAGTCGCTTCTGACTCTTTACGCGCAGCAAAACAAACAACATCTATACCTTTGCCAGCAAAAGAGTTTATGCAAACAACATTTAGCTTTATAGATAGTGATAAACCACATGTTATAGCCGCCGCATTTGCTTTAGGAAGAGAACATATTATCCCAGAAATGTTTCGTTCTCTTCTTGATAAAATGAATATATCCAGAGCAGAAGCTGGAGTATTTCATTACTATTTAGACCGTCATATAGAACTTGATGGAGACCATCATGGCCCAATGTCTATGCGAATGTTAGAATTATTATGTGAAAATGATGAAACTAAGGTTGCCCAAGCAGAAGCTGCTGCCCTAGATGCGATAAAAGCCCGAATTAAATTTTGGGATGGTGTATTATTGGCGATAGAGAGTAATAAGAAAGAATAGGAAGAGAATTTTTTACACTCTCCTCTCTCTCCACTCCATCAATAAAGATCTTAAATCTATTACAATTAGATCAATTTCATTATGTGTTTCTTCTAGCTCTTGAAAATCATCTTCAATCAAGTGTTGTATTTGTTCTTGAAGATAAGCATACGAAATGATTTTTCTAACTCTTGGTTTTTATTGTGAAGCTCTTTATTTTTAGAAGCAAGTTCTTTATTCTGTATATCAAGCTGCATATTTAAATCTTCTACTACTTGAATATGAGATTCTACAAATTTATTGTTCGTAATTGCCTGTGCTACTTTGTATAAAACCTTTATCAATTTTAGATTTTCTATAGGTTTAGTCACATAACCATCTATGCCAAGGTCGAGTGCAGAAGAAAGAAATTCTACCTCGTTATGGGCGGTTATTATAACAATAAACTGCTCGTGATTCATTGCTCGTATCTTTTTACTCATAGCTATACCATTGAGTTTTGGCATATTAATGTCACTAATAATTAAATCATAAGGTTTACCATTTTCTTTTTCATACGCTATATATTTATCAAATCCAGCTTGACCATCATATTCGGTATCTACTTTTTTAAAATAGTTTTCTAACAGTTCAGATGTATCTTCCATTAGAGATATGTCATTTTGCACATAAAGAACACTTAAGTCATGTGTAAGTTCTTTTAGTAGTTTTATATTTATCATTTTATTTCCATATACCTAGATTTACTCTAAAACAAACACCATCATAAACATTAAATACTTCTATACTGGCTCTCCTAAATATTCTTCTGCAACCTTGTACAAGTTACCCTCATCAATATTAAAAATGCTAAAAGCGTTACCAACAAATGAAGCACTTACGATACAATGTGCTTTATTATACCTACTTAGTGTTGCAAGTTTGTTGCAACACTAAGTAGGTATAATAAAGCACCCTTCATTGTAGTATGACACTAAAGTGACAATATTATATTAAAATAATAAACTAAAATAAAGCAGACGGAGGAGCTTTCATGTTCAAGTTACGCAGTAAAAAAGTATTAAATCTTATTCTATTTATTGGTTTTCTCCTAAGTATTATGTCGGGTTGGTATATATATCAGTACTATGACCAAGAAAAAAAACTTAATGCAGAACTAAAAAGTCATGAA
>CALCGG010000124.1 GCA_937900945.1 uncultured Sulfurimonas sp.
CAAAAAATTATCTGTTCCAGTTGAAAAAATCATTACCGCCTTTTCATTATTGAAAGACTTCAGCAACTATTAAGCCCATATGTTTGTATAATGCAGTTATTATGATAAATTTATTGTTGTGCATTGTTTGTTATCTATTAGGCAATAAATAAAAACATTGGAGTTCCTCATGATAATTCCAATGTGGCAGCTTTAAATTCCAAGGAGGATGAGATGAAAACAGTATTGTTAGAAATCGAAGATGGTAAGTTCGAGCAGTTTATGACGGTAATTAATGCGCTCAAAAGTGATATAGTAAAAAAATTTGAAGTAAAGAAAAAAGAAGACGATGAAGCAATCGA
This sequence comes from uncultured Sulfurimonas sp., assembly GCA_937900945.1. Taxonomy (GTDB): domain Bacteria; phylum Campylobacterota; class Campylobacteria; order Campylobacterales; family Sulfurimonadaceae; genus Sulfurimonas. The sequence continues at coordinate 342 of CALCGG010000124.1, forward strand.
TGAGCAGCATTGTTTAGAGGTGCTCGAGAAAATTAATCGTGGAGATTACACAGGCTTTGAACCTATTGGCGATGTTGATAAATACATAGCTGAGCTCAAAAATGCAATTAGTTAAAGACAAAGGTTATCCCAAAAGGGAGATAAAGTTTTTCAAAAAGCATCCCGATTTAGTTGAGAAATATGGAGTGGTTCTTAAAAAATTGTCAAACAATTCGCTTGAGCCTTCTCTAAAGCTCCATAAATTACAAGGTGCTTTAGCGGAGTTTCATGCAGTAAGTTTGACGTATGAGTACAGAATTATTTTGATTATGAAAATTGTCGATGAACAGATTGTTTTAGTCGATATCGGAACGCACGACGATGTGTATTAAAATCCCAAGGTAGATAAAATATAACCTTTGAAATTCGTATCTCGCATGATAGCCGTTGTTGATTTAGTGGTAATTTTCTCTCTCCGGAACTGATGGCTTGCCTTCGGTAAAAAGTTCTTAAAATTGCATGTTCAACTGCAGCACTTGAGCGAAGGCAAGCCATCGCTTCCGAGAAAAAATTATCTGTTTGCACTGAAAAAAGCATTACCACTTTTTCATAATTGAAACACTTCAGCAACTATTAAGCCCATATGTTTGTATAATGCAGTTATTATAATAATTTTATTGTTGTACATTGTTTGTTATGAGTTTGGCAATAAATTAAAGCGTTTATACTCAGATTTTTACTAAAGAGGCTGAATTATGAGTATTAAAATCCTAAGGAGTTTTTTATGTACATTGTGAATTTAACACTGTTCTTTTTGACTATCTTTTTTCCTGCTTATTTGTTGGCTGCAGATATGTGTAATAGTGACTATTCTTATGATATGAATAGCACACATCTAGTGCAGACACATACGGTAAGTATGACTACCGGCGATACTATTAGTTATCATATTCAAACAAACTCGGCTGGCACATTAACCATTCAAACAAACAATACTAATAATAAAATTGATTTAAATGGTGCTGAAGATAGTTGTCCTGCTGCACTGAACTCAAATATTAGTTTGTTAACATATACGGGCACTTCCGCTTTTGACGTTAATGTTGTTGTTTATGCGTCAGGTATTGCAGAACACACTCTGACAATCACATTCGTTCCAGCGCCAATTATTTCAATATCTTGTTCTTCAAATTCTATTACTGAGAGCAATACTTCTGATACAATTATTAATTGTAATATTTCTGTTAGTCCAGCGCCAATCAATAATCTTTATTTAATTGCACAGGCAATTAATGAATCTGCAACCAATGCATACTATGATCCAGCAAATGGAGATTACAATGCTTCTTACCAAGAATTTAATCTTACTAGCACTACAACAAGCTATATTTATCCGGTTAAGATCATCGGAGATACAAAGTACGAAAATGATGAAACATTTCTTATAAGGGTAACTAATGATCCAGCTCATTCTGCCTCAATACAATTAAGGACACTTCCCAATGATTACCAAATCACAATTGTTAACGATGATCCAGTTCCAGCACTTGAGATTTCTATTCGTAATTTTTTTCAATATGAAGGAGATAGTAATCTTACTTCCTATCTTGTACCAATATACTTAACTGCTCCAGCCACACAAGACACTACTGTCACATACCGTTTTGATGCAAATGCTACTGACAGTAGCGATACTAATATGACTGATGGCGCAACCTATACTTTTACTATACCTAATGGGACTGAATATGGTTTACATAAAATTCCTTTAGTAGGAATCTACGGTGACACTATTGTGGAACAAGATGAAAACTTTACTATTACTTTAATAGGCACAACAGATGGAAATATATCAAGCAATGAAAGTATAGGTGTTCAAACAATTTTAGATGATGACAATGCGTCTGGAGCTGGTAATCCAGATTATACCCTACTGAAAGATGTTAATGCGATTGATGATGATGAATGGATAGATAGCACAACTTATAATCATGTCATTAAAACAAAAATTGCCAACAAGGATACAAGCGTAACTGTCGTTTACATAGATGACCTCTATGTCCAAACTCCGTACAATGATGCCCAATATGCACTCGCCCCTTTGCAAGTTTTTTTATACCGTACAGATAGTACCTGTCAGATTAGGGATGACTTGAGCACAAGTACGGAGCCTGTCATAGTGAATATACCAAATGGAGCGACCTATGTTACCTCTGATACATTTACAATGGTACCAACTGCCAATAAAATCAACAGAATAAAAATGGTATATGCGGATTGGTCAAAAATATTCGATGGAGTAACTGCTGCAGCAAATTGTTTTATTAACAGTAATATGTCAGCTAACTTTAATGGATTACCACAATGTTTAAATAGCCTAGGTTCCAACAGCGGACTTTCTCAAGATATGATGGACAGATACCCCAATATACCAGCAGTATGCTTACAAGATGCAATTGGAGATGGTGCATGTGACTCTGATGCCTATGATGCAAGTGGAAGCAGAGGTAATATATATCCAGAAATATACAACCATGCTTATGGTTGTCTTGCTTGCATATTAGATGCAATTGGCGCAGATGAGTCATGCTCATCAGACAACTTCGCAATTCGCCCTAATGACTTTAATAGCACTATTACACCAAACCAGATTTTTACCGCTGAACAAAATACTTCTCTTACTTTTAGAGCCGATCAATATGCCGGAACAGGAACTCCAGACTACAATGAAACTATGAATACCTCATTTGTTGTCGATGTAAATATTAGTGATAGCAGTAAAACATGCGAGCAATCTTCTATCCAATTAAGTCCAAATATTGCTTTTGTCAATGGCTTAGTGACCAATAATTACACTCTTGGAAATGTAGGGGATTTTAATCTTACTATGCATGAGGTCAATGGCTCTGAATTTGCCATTATTGATGCTGATGATACTAATGATACCGCACGACTCATAACTCCTTTTGAAACAAATATCACAGTTATTCCTGCTAGTTTTTTGATAGATTGGAACTTAACAAATGCCGGCAACGGATTTACCTATTTTTCAAATTTTCAAAAGTACCCATTAGACATAAACATGTCAGCTTCACTTGATATGAATATTTCAGCCAAAGGGGAAGCTAATACAACGCTTACTAATTACACAGCATACTGTTATGCAAAAGATGGAAATATCAGTATAATTCTCAATAACCTTCCATTAAACAGTGATCCTGACGGAAACTTAACGAAACTCTTATGGTACGACAGCCTGCATGACCTTAACGGAAGTGTGCCATTGCCGATTACTACAAACTTTACGATGGATTCCAATAAAACTCAATTTGACAATAATGATAGTAATGGGACGGCAACCGCTAAATACCTCATAAATTTTGACAGAAATCTAACTATGGCAGTTAATCCAATACTTCTGAGCATACATGATGTCAATAGAACTGACACCGACAATGTACAGGGCAATACAACTTTGGACCAAAACGCCACATTTATCTACGGCCGCACACATGCACCAAGATATAGATTTGTAGGTCCAGACGGTAATGCATCTATTTACTTTGAATCTTATTTATCTGGTGGCAATAAAGCTCTTCTTCCAAATGGTATTAACTCAAAGAGTACAGATGATCCTAGATGGTTTAAAAATGCTTCCCATGATACTTCAAATGGTGATGGAGTTGCTGGAGATGTCAATCAAAAAGGTTTTCCTCTTAATAATGGATCTGTTAGAGGAACAACAGCAAGTAATTTAAATCCAGCACAAACGACTTTACATTACTATGATGCCTCAACTAAAGGCTACCCATACAAAACAACTATGGAAAACAATGCTTCAAATTGGTTGATTTACAATAAATATGATGCAAATGCTACCAAAAATGAATTTGAAGTTGAGTTTACTAATATTGGTGGGGATTGGGCTGGTAAGCGTGAAACGAATACAACAACACACTCTAAAGGAACAGAAAGAACCAACAGGAGAAGCATGTGGTAAGAACTAAGTTAATGCTCCAAAAATCAGCTTTTACGATGATTGAACTTATCTTTGCCATAGTTATCATCGGCATCTCTGTTATATCTCTTCCTATGATGATTCAGGCTACAAGCAAAGGCATTGAAAACAGTATTGTTCAAGAAGCTGTTTTTGCGGCAGCGGCTGAACTCAATCAGGCAGTTACTTATCACTGGGATGAAAATTCTATGGAAGTCAATGCAACTGATTTATTGGCTAGAGTAATAGAGATTACGCCTAATGATTGTGAGCACAATGCTTCATCTCCGAACTATAGACGAAGACTTGGGCATATAACTCAAGATAAGCATAGAAGATGTTTGGAGAGCAGTGCAACTGGAGCTGCAAATAACAATATCAATGATACTGTTGACGCTTTAGAGGATGCCAATGGAACTACAACAATATATATTAACAATGCTGGAGGAACAACTGAATTTGATAGTGCCGGGTATAAACAAGATTACAATGCTACGATTACCGTAGAGCCAAATGCAATATTTAATGGAGTTGCCAATGCTAATATGAAAAAAATTACTGTTTACATTACCAATGAAACAAATCCAATAACAAATCCAATAACAAAACTAGTTACCTACAGTGCCAACATCGGCGAAATCGATTACTCCAAAAGGAGCTATGAATGAGAATTCGTAATGCATTCACTATGATTGAGCTTATTTTTGTAATCGTTGTCATGGGGATACTTGGCAAGTTTGGAGTTGAGTTTTTGCGACAAGCTTACGAGAGTTATATAGCCTCAAGTATTAACAATACTCTTCAAGCCAACAGCGGTACAGCAGTTGAATTTATAGCAGCAAGACTTCAGGACCGGATAAAAGATTCTATTATTGTTAGAATGGGCGATAGTAATCTTACAGTAGTTCCATTATCTGATGCCGATTATAATACCACTTATACTATACTAGAGTGGATTGGAGCTGATGGAGATGGTTTTAGAGGGAACTCTGATGGTACTACTACATTAAATAAACCAAATTGGAGTGGAATTGCTGATTTAGATCATCCTGATGCAAATGCATCAGTACTCGTATCACCTGAAACAAACACTACTAAAGTAGATACACTCATAGATGTTTTGTCTAATACGAGCAGGAGTATCGATGATGCTGCACTTTATTTTATTGGCTCAAATAGTGACATACAAAGTGGTTATGGATGGAATGGTCAAATAATAGATCAAAATAGCACAATGCATCCAATAAATAAAGTCGCAAGTCAACCTACTCAGTTTAAATCAGTTATTGGAAACTTTCAAGATGTGTACGAGTATTACAAGCTTGCATGGACTGCATACGCAGTCGTATTTGAGACCAACACTAGCAATTTACTGCTGTACTATAATTACCAACCATGGAATGGTGATGACTATTTAGATGGCAATTCCTCTATAATTATGAATAATGTCAGCACATTTCAGTCTATTGCAATAGGCTCAGTTGTAAAAATACAGGTATGTGCAAAAAGTAATTTAACAAATCAGGAGTATTCATTATGCAAAGAAAAAACAATATTTTAAATACTTCTTATATCAAACATACAAAAAGATCTTCACGAAGCGGAATTGCTATGATTATGGCGATTGCCGTGATTGTCATCTTGGCAACTATTATGGCTCTGTCTTTAGCTTTAACAAGCCAAACTACGAAGCGCTCAACTGATTTATATCTCTACGAACAGGCAATATTACTTTCTAAAAGTGCAACTGAGTATGCTCTGCTAAGAATTTCACAAGATGGTGAATGTGTTAACCATAATTTAGATTTCAGCCCTCCATCTCCTTTAGATTATTATGATATAAACATTACTGTTTGGTATGTGTATACATCGCCATCACCTTGTGCTGCTGATAGAAACTATACTACTGTTACAACTCCGGAACAAAACGGTTCTGTCCTTATGGATGTGTCAGTCAGTGTCAACGATACAACAATAGCAACTGAACCTATCCGCTTTTTCAAAAGAACTATAGAAAAATTATAGTTCTATAAATTTTTCTAAACTTTTTAATGATATAATCCAATAACAAACGTATTAAAAGGATTTTTTATGAATATTTCTCTTTCGGGAAGAAAACT
>CALCGG010000125.1 GCA_937900945.1 uncultured Sulfurimonas sp.
CCCAAATAATTCCATAACATTCCTCACACCTCTAAATTCATAAAATCTCATCTTTTTTTGAATCCAGAAGCACCTAAAAAGGCTAGAGAATCAGACTTTACATATTTTCAACTCCAATAATATTGAACTTGTACTATTTTTAGGATATTCCCCGTTTTTTAGACAATAGTATCCCGCTTGGTTTTTCTGATATATCTTCGGATTGACTCTTTTTTGTAGTTTATATTGACTCATTGCAAACTTTCCTCATAAGCTAATCTTCTTATTCTTTGAAGAAGTTCTATAAACTCCTCATTCACTTTTAGTATTGTATCTCTAGCATGAGAAACAACTTTACCAGCGATGTTATATAGTTTGTATCTAATAGTCTTTACTGTATGTTTTTGTAAGTTTTTATCTAAAATTTGTTTGAAGAGTAAGAATAAATTATAGGCAAGAGTTCCAATCTGAAAGTAAAAAGCATTTGCCTCAAAATTTGAGCTTGGAAGATAGCTCATATTGAAACCATTCTTAAGTTCTTTGATTTTATTTTCACTTGTCTCGCCTCTTTGACGGTGTAGTTTGATAATCTCCTCTGGGCTTAAGTTATTATCGTTTGTAGCAATACAGTAGTAGATTTCATCTTGATGTTGCATCATCACTTCATCTGAGATATACTCCTCAAGTGTTGGAAGTGCTGGTGTTATGTCTTTTTTAATCACTATCATTCTAAAAGCATTATCTGTATCTTGCATTGTATGGGTAAACTCTGCCACCTTTTCTCTTTTGGAGAAGATTGCCCATTCATCATTCTTCATATCTTTGATGGATTCAAATACATTTTTATTCTTTTTTGCCGTTACTGTAAAAAGTATTTCTTCTTTATCGCAGTAGTTAAATATTGATGCTTGATATCCTGCACTATCTATTCGTACTCTGTCAAACTTTTTTCCTAATGGAAGTTGTTGTTGGCACTGTTTAATAAATTCTAGATTTTCTTTTGCCGGTGCCTCATTCCCCTCTCTGAAATCTACATCTATCACATAGCCTCCGTTGATATGCCCAACCATAGGCATATAACCAGGAGCATCTTTATACGACCACATCGCTGTACTTTTATGAGCTTCAATAAATGTTGCATCAATATCTAAAATAAGATCTTCACCTTTAATGCTTTTTAGAAATCGTTTGAGAAATTTCTTATTTATTTTTCTCATTCCCTCTTCACCTTTAATCCCATGTTTACAAAGATATTTTGAGAAGGCACTTGCTGTAGGTATATTCTCTATTTTTAAAAGTGTAGTGAGTGCTTTATCTACTTTTATCTCTCTGATATCATCAAGAAATCTTCCGCCACTATGAAGCATAAGAATTAAGGGATATATGAATTGAAATGCTGAATAGCCATTATTCCGTTTGGCTTTTGGTAGATTAGCAT
>CALCGG010000126.1 GCA_937900945.1 uncultured Sulfurimonas sp.
CATAAGTTTTTTTACTTTTTTGGATATATGAAGATTTTTAAAATCTAATATTGCGTAATTATATTGAAGTTCCGGAAGTAAAATCAAACCATCTTCAGTATCATAAGTTGTACTGATAAAACCGGCTCTGGCTAACTCAATATAAAATTCCATACTCCAGTCATCACTCCAGTAATAACTGTTTTTCGTATCTAGACAAATCTGCTGGAAGTAAGTTTCATCTTTTAACTTTGCAGATGTTATGTTGTATATTTGCGATTGTTTATTGATAACAACCCCTTATGTAGCTTTGAAATTTTTTCTGGGCTTATTTTGGCATTATATTATTTATAACAACCTTTTGGAGTATGTTCTATCATCATGAGCAAAGGTCATTTATGTCTAGCTTCAGTCTAATATGTCATAATTTCATCTAAATAAAATTTTAGGATTAACAATGGCACTTGTAACATTAACTGAAGAAAACTTTAACCAAACTATTGAAGAGAATGAAATAGTTATTATAGACTTTTGGGCACCATGGTGTGGACCATGTCGCTCTTTTGCACCAATTTTTGAAAAAATTGCACAAAATAACCCTGACATAACATTTGCAAAGGTAAATACTGAAGAGGAACAAGGTTTAGCAGGTTATTTTCAGATTCGTTCAATTCCGACAACTATGATTTTGAGAGATCAAATTGGTATTTTTCAGCAAGCAGGTGTTTTACCTGAAGAGGCATTTATAGATATAATCGGACAAGTAAAAGCACTGGATATGGACATGGTTCGTAAAGAGGCAGAGAAGCAATCGTCCGAGACTACAAACTAAATACAAAACAATTACGTGTGCCAAATATAGCTGGCTATGACTGCTAATAAATTTGGGAAAGCGCGTACATGTTAAAACGTTAAGATAACCGTTGGTTGTTCAAAACACGCGCTTGCATAATCAACTTATCCATCCCATAGGGATCAACAACATTGAAATAGATATTTCCATTGCTGTTGATGGCTATGCCTTTTCCTTTTTCTATAGTTTCTTCACCATTATAGTAATCTTTATTTCGATACTCAAGCAAGTAAGACTCTCCAACAACAATATTCAAATTTTTTAATTCTTCTTGTGTATGCGGTATAAAAGCCATTTTTTAAAGTCCTTCTCTATTTTTATATTGGATAAGTATATCAAGTAGCACCAATAAACTTTAGTAATAATTTCAAGAGTTATACATAAATTTTGTAATATTTAATTATTTATGAGGTATCATAAAAAAAATTTAGGAAATTTAATATGCTTACAGAGTATTCATTGGCGATAATCGCCCTAATAGTAGTTTTAGTGATTTTAATCATTGTCTTTGTCTTACAAAAGAAAAAAGAACCACTTTCAGAGGACTCTGAAGCAATTGAAGAGATTGTCACACACAAATTAGATGAAGAAGATTTATTTGGCGAAGAGGCAATAGAAGAACAAATAGAAATACCTACAAGAACCAAAGATAATACGCCAACATTTGCTAAACGAGAGATTCCTCCTCACGGTGAAATTTCAAGAGAAAATTTTAAAGAATTTGCTGGAGAGAGAGTCCTTGTTGCTGAAGACAATCTCATCAATCAAAAAATAATCAAAGGTCTTCTCGCTGACACCGGCATAGAAGTAGTCTTGGCAGATGATGGACAAATTGCTTTAGATATACTTGAGAGAGATAGTAACTTTTTAATGGTGCTTATGGATGTACAGATGCCAAGAGTTGACGGGTTTGAAGCAACTCGTCAGATTAGAGCAAATCCAAATTACAATCATATTGTTGTAGTTGCTCTTAGCGGTGACACGGCAGCAGATAATATTGAAAAAATGAAAGTTGCCGGAATGAGTGAACAGCTTGAAAAACCGTTAAAAATGACAGCGCTTTATGACATCTTATATGCTTATACAGGTCACTAAATAAGT
>CALCGG010000127.1 GCA_937900945.1 uncultured Sulfurimonas sp.
TTATTAATAATGTTTTAATATTTATAATATATTTATCGCGCCAACTCCTCTTTTGTGCAAATATATTAGGACACATCCTATACCAGTACTTTAACCTGTGAGGCTCAGTTAAATAGATTGAAACACTACAAATACTATTGAAAAAAACACCATAGTAAATATTATTGTATATCCGGTAGGAAGGTCCAAATAGTATGAACTAAAAAGTGCGCTCATTATTGCAAATGAGCCAAATATCCATGAAAAGATTAAAGGCTTAACTCTTGATTGTAAAATAGCTGCGTAAGCAGGTGCGACCAATAAAGCAAATACAACTAAAACTCCGGCAGACTGCACAGAGGATGTAACCGTAATCGCCAGCATAATAAAAAACAGCAGCTCTTTTTTCATCCCTTTCATTCGGGGATATACAAAAAACATAACTATCCCGACAAAAATATAAAGTATGACATTTTTAGCAACTTCTTCAGGAGAAACAAACAAAATATCTGCAGCACTCAGCTTACTGAAAAGTTCTACTCCCTCGGCACTTTTTGATAAAATTAGCATAATAGCTGAAATACCAAGGGCATAAAGCAAGCCTATAAAAGCTTCTACATGTTTTATTTTACTGTTAGCCCATGCGATGACACCGGCACTCAAAATAGCAAAGAGCAGTGTCATGGAATTTTGCCAACTGCCATCCATAAAAGCTATACTTATCGCCATCCCGACAGCTGCGATTTGACCTATGGCGAGGTCTGTAAAAATAACACCACGACGGATAATCTCTATTCCAAAAACTGCATGTATAAAGACCAATGCAATAGCCAGCACAAAAGCCGGCCACAGTAATTCTATCAACGGCATATCTGACTTGCTATTGTATTGTAAAAATTCTCCAGCGTATCAGCACCTTCCACGGCACCCACTTCATGTGGAAGTATCGCAACTTTTGCATCCGTTTTTGAGCCTATAAATTCGGCAGTTTTCTTCTCATGATACACATCTTGGAGAATTATTTTAATGCCATTTTCTTTCATAGTGTTGATAAGTTCAATTGTATGTTTGGAACTTGACGCTATGCCGGGAAGCGGCTCAATATTGCCATAACTTACAAAATCGTAACGTTTTAAAAAGTAGTTGAAAAGTTCATGATATTCGATTACTTTTTTATCTTTACATGTAGCCATCTTAGCATCGAGTTTTGCTAAGTATTCCTCCCAATTTTTTAGAAAATCTGCAAGATTATTCTCATAAACTTTTGCATTTTCTGTGTCTAAAAAAGATAATTTATTTGCTATTACTTTTGCCATGATAGAAATATTATAAGGGTCCATTGAGTAGTGCGGATTTCCCTCTGCATGTATATCTCCAAATCCTCTTGAGACTGATGCAGGTTTGTCTATCATATCTATAAAGTGGGACATGTCCAAAAAGCCTTTGGCTCCCGGCTGAATGTTAGCATTGTTTGCATTTGTTATAAGCGGCGGCAAGAAGCCATCTTCTAAACCCCCGCCATTGATAATAAGTAAATCTGCTCGTCTAAGTTTAGATAAAAGGGAAGGTTTTGGAACGATAAAATGCGGGTCAAATTTTGGACTTCCAAGCACTGTGACATGTACCAAATCTCCACCTATTTTTTTTGCAACTGCACCTAAAGTTGAGTATGTTGTATCTACCTCTAGTTGAGCAAAAGCGAAAGTTGCAAATAAAACTGATAATAATAATTTTTTCATCTTTATCTCCTAGTAAGAGTGCGCGCTATGTGCGCCAGCTGCAATGTTAAGTGAAAACACCACTTCACTTATATCTTTTCTCAAACCATCTATCACTTTTGTTCTATCATAAGTATATTGAACTCTTA
>CALCGG010000128.1 GCA_937900945.1 uncultured Sulfurimonas sp.
GTGATACAGAAAATAAAATGGGCTTTTTGGTCACGCTGAAAAATATAAAACTTTTGAAAAAGTTAAGTTCTTTGGAATATGATGTAAAAGTATCGTTAGAACATCAGTTTGAAGATTTTTGTTATTTTGATTTTGAAGTTGATGATATAAACACCTTGGTGGCATGTGGAATCTTTGTTATTGCTGTACGATAAAAGAAAATCTCTTAAATATGAACTTAAGAGATTTAAACCTTTTTTATAAAAGACTTATTTGTAATTTTATAGCATTATCCAGGTTTTGAATCCAGCCATTATAGTTGCTATGAATAGTTTGTTCTGATGCATCATAGTTTAAATTCACACTTGATTTATATTGAATACTATAATCAGTTGCACTGTAGTTTATTAGGGCTACTGCCTGATGGTCTCTTATATTTAGAGTTGCTTGTACTACTCCATCACTTTGCTTTTGAACAATCCAACCTAAGCCTCCAGCAGCTCTTGCTATTGCTTTAAAGACATCATCTTGCGTCATCTCTTTCTTAGTATCTGGAGCAACAATTGTTTGTTGCGGTACATTTAATATATTTGATGTTCTACATCCTGTAAATCCTAGTACTAGGATTAAAAACATAAATCCAATCTTAAATATTCTTTTCACAGCGAAATCCTTTTAATTTTAAGGCATCATATTAGAAAGTGCCTTTGAATAACATTTAAACATAGTTAATGGTTGAAAATTATTATTTTATTGATCTTTATATTCTTCTGTTGCGTCTGCAACGCCTTCTTTCGCAGAATGCCAAGTTTTTTTAGTGCCCTCTTTTACGTTATGAAAATTTGTCTTAAACTCTTTTTTCGTGCAAGCGCTAAGGAGTAAGATAGTAGTAATTAGGATGAATATATATTTCATTGATTTTCCTTTTCTTGATTATACTAGAGTTTAGTATTATTTTGATAAAATCTTTTATTAAATATCAATAATTATTATGTTTTGGAGATAAATTGGAATTTGTTGATGTATTTATCATAGGTGCAGGACCGGCAGGCTCTATCGCTGGCGCAAAGCTGACTCAAGAGGGCTTTAGTGTAAAGATTGTTGATAAGTTAAAGTTTCCAAGATTTGTAATTGGGGAGTCACTTCTGCCTAGATGCAATGAACTCTTAGAAGATGCAAATATGCTTACATGTATACAAAAAGCTGATTTCCAATTAAAAGGCGGTGCTATTTTTGAGAGTCAATATGATGATTATACCGCACTGGATTTTTCTAAAAATCTTGGACAAAAGTGGGGCAGTTCATTTCAGGTAAAAAGAGAGGAGTTTGACAAACTGCTTATCGATGATGCCAGAGAGAAAGGGTGTGATGTTGAATATGAAACAGAAGTAACCGCTTATGATGAAAATGAAAATATTGTTACAGTGAAAAACTTGGATGGAGATGAGAAGAGGTATAAGGCTAAGAAAGTTTTAGATGCATCCGGATATGGGAGAGTCCTTCCCCGTTTGCTAAATCTTGAAGCGGAATCATCTTTGGCTCTTCGTCGTGCTACTTTCGCAAGAGTTGACAATGATACTCGTCCTAATAATGAAACGCATGGATATATTATTATAAGTGTAGTCGGTGACAACGATGCTTGGATTTGGAATATTCCGTTTTCTGATGGAACAACATCTGTTGGAATTGTTTGTACCGAGGAGTATTTTAAAGCCTTTGAAATGAGTGACGAAGAGTTCTGGGAACACATTATTTATGCTTATCCGCCAACCGCACAAAGATATAAAAACTCTAAAAGAACAGTCGATGTCGGCTCCCTTGTAGGCTATTCAGCAGCTGTTACAAAACTCTTTGCTCAGAACTATATTTTAACAGGGAATGCATCTGA
>CALCGG010000129.1 GCA_937900945.1 uncultured Sulfurimonas sp.
CCTTTGTGAATTGTTGTCGAACCATTTGCATAATAGTATATTTTAGAATTAGGAGCAGTTTCATATTTAGTAATTGTATCGTCTACAGTCATATAATAAACTGCCAATTCCGTATAGCTTTTTTCACTAAAGAGTTTTTTTATACCAAGCTCATAAGTATTTGAAGTCTCAGGATTTACATTTACAGTAGTGTTTGCTTTTAATGAGTAAAGAGTTGAGGCTTGCGGTATACCAAAGCCATTTGCGTAACGGATATATACATTTACATCTTGTGTTGGAGTGTAGTTTAATGAAAGCTTTGGACTTAAGTGTGAATAGCTGTCACTTCTATCAGCTCTACGAAAATACACACCTGATGAATCCAAGCTATCTTGAGCCAGATTATTTTTATAATCATATTTGTTATAATCATATCTAAGTCCGGCTGTCAACATAAAAGTTTTTGTCATATCATACTCAACATGCATATACGGAGCAATTGCCATATAATCAACATCATAATCAAATAAAGAGCCTATAATATAATTCTTTCCATATGCAGAAGTATCGTACTCTTGGCTATATAACATAGATGACTCTGTATACTCTGCATCAACTCCGGCAATCAAACGACCCCATGAAGCATCATATCTATTCTTTTGTAAAAATCCAACTGTCATCATCTCATTGTCATTACTTGGAAAATTTGGCTCCCATGTTGCTACATAACGATTACGATTATAACGAATATATGGGGTAATTGTAATTTCCAAGTCTTTATATGAATAGTTATTAAACTCTGCGCTCAAACGAGCATAGTCAAATTTTCTACGAATATCTGTGTTATCTAAAGCGTTTAAGTAGTCATTATTTGTAGCATCACTTGCATCCGTAGAACCATTTTTAACATTTTCATAATCATTAAAACTATCTGCCTGCTCTGCATCTGTTAGACTGGTGTTAAAAATAATCTTTACATCATTCTCATCATTAAATACATGGTCATAGCGTATATTTGCTTCAAACCGATCCGCATCGGTGTGATCACGCCAACCGTCACTGTGCATATATCCTACACTGGCACGATAAGCGTTGTTCTCATCAATGGTATCACTCATTTCAACAGAACCGGAGCGATAGCCATAACTGCCGCCCATACCTTCAATAGAAATCTCTTTCTCTTTAGATGGTTTCTTTAAAGACTGTACATTTATTACCGCGGCAACTGCATCTGAACCATAGAGTGCAGTACCGGCACCCTTTAGCACCTCTACTGAAGTTGCTGATTGAAAAGTAGTATATGCCAAACCGTTATGGTTAAAAAATCCGGATGATTGAACCGGAATTCCATCTTGCATAAATAGGTAGTATGAACTTTTGTTCTCTGGCATACGAATAGCTGTCGTATGACCTATAACTGAACCTGTCTGCTCAATGCGAACACCTGATAAAGAGTTAAGTAAATCTTTTTGAAAGATTACCTGATCGAGCTTAACCTCTTCTTCACCTTTTTTTGCAATGCTTAGCGGTTGCTCAAGCACAGATACTTTTTCTCCTGTAGCTGTTACGCTGATTGGTGAGATTTCTATTACTGATGAATCAGCCAAAAGACTAATAGCAGATAATGCTAATGTAATTACAGTTTTTTTCATAATTTA
>CALCGG010000130.1 GCA_937900945.1 uncultured Sulfurimonas sp.
TACAAAACGTATCAAAACATTATTCTGCTCAAAAGATACTTACCGAGATAAATTTTCATGTTGATGAGGGCGAGCGTATCGTTATTATCGGTAAAAATGGCAGTGGAAAATCTACTCTTATGAAGATCGTTAACGGTACACTTGATACTGATGGCGGAGTAAGAATCACACAAAATGATTTAGAGATTAAAATGCTCGACCAAAGACCCAATTTTAAAGATGGGGCAACAGTCCGTGAAGCAGTTGAAGCTGGGCTTGATGAGTTAAACAAAGCAAAAATTCGATACGAAGAACTTTCCCTTGCTTTGGCAATTAACTTTGAAAATAGAAAAAACATAGATGAGCATGAAAGATTGTCGCGTTATATTGAGCATCATAATGCTTGGAATTTAGACGATAAAATTGAGAGAATTATTCAGCATTTTGACCTCAAACAGTACGAAGACAAACCCATAACACTTCTGAGCGGAGGGGAGCAGCGTCGTGTCGCCCTTGCCTCTTTACTTCTTCAAAAGCCGGATATTTTACTTCTTGATGAGCCTACTAATCACCTTGATGTTTACATGGTTGAGTTTTTGGAAGAGCTTATTTTAAAAGAAAAATTCACTCTTGTTTTTATCTCACATGACAGATATTTCATCGACAGGATTGCTACAAAGTCCATAGAAGTTGAGGACTGCGCACTTAGAGAATACAAAGGTGGATACAGCGACTACCTCACTCAAAAAGAGGAGTGGATTCGAACATTGCAAAAGCAACATGACAATCTGCTCGGAGTTTTAAAGAGAGAAAACGAGTGGTATGCAAGAGGTGTCCGTGCAAGACTCAAACGAAATGAAGGTCGCAAAGAGAGACTCATGTCTATTCGTGAGGATGCTAAAAATAACCCTGCAAAGATACGACAGATGTCACTTGAACTTCAAAGAGAAGCGAAACACTTCAACCGTGACAAAAGTGTAAACAAACAAAAAATGCTTTTTGAAGTGGAAGATTTATGCATCACACTTGGCACAAAAGAGCTGTTAAAAGATTTCAACACCCGCATACTTCAAAAAGATGTTATTGCCATAGTCGGACCAAACGGCAGTGGTAAATCTACCTT
>CALCGG010000131.1 GCA_937900945.1 uncultured Sulfurimonas sp.
CGGCTTTTATCATTTGGAGTCTGTGTTCTACCGGTTCTAACATTTGTACAGCTTTCGTTATTTCATCATTTGTCATGCCAAAACTTTTAGCAATTCTGACCGCTACGGCTATGTTCATAGTTTGAAATTTGCCTAAGATACTTGTATGCAAATGTAAAATTTCTTCATCAAATTTCAAATCAAAATCTATGCCATCGAGCGTTGCATGTGTATTTAAAATCTCATCACCAAAAAAAGTGACCTTCTCATGAGGTTCGTCTGTTACAGAGGTGTGTATAAATGCCCGCTCCAGTCTAGGCGATTGCATAATTTCAAGCTTTGTAGCTATGATGTTTTTTAAAGATTTAAAGTATTCTAAATGCGCTTCTCCAACTTTGCCGACAACCACGGTTTGCGGTTCTATGAAAGTTGTAATTTCATAAATATCTCCGCTCTCTCTTGCTCCGGCTTCACAAACATAAATCTCAGTGTCAGTTGGTAGAGAGTTGTTTATATCGCCCATGATTCCGCCAAGTGTGTTTACACTTCTTGGAGTTGCGTAAACTCTAAACTTTTTACTCAAAATCTGGGCTGCAAAATTTTTGATACTGGTTTTGCCGTAGCTTCCCGTGATACAAACAATCTGCAAATCTTTCATCTCACGAAGTTTTTTCTTTGCCTCTTTTTTGTAAGTTGCAAATAAAAACTTCTCTATCATGTAACTGCCAATATAAGCGACTGCCAGAGGCATAAATACACCATATATCTCACATGCAGACTTTAAAGTACAAAGCACATCTTGAAAAAGCACTAAAGAGGTAAGCAGGATTAAAAATCTTTTTACCCTCCATGTTAAAACCAGCTTTTTATCTAATCTTTTATGCCATATAAATACAGAAGGTAAAATTGCAAAGTAGAAAAATATAGCAAAAAATTGTCCTGTTGTATAATAAGCTATCAGCGGGATAAAAAAGTATAGTAGATGCCATTGGGGCTTGTGATGTTTTAAAATAACACGAGAGAGCCTATAATCATACCATTGCAGATTTGTTATAAGATACCAACCCAGAACAACTACAAAGAGTACATTTGTCACAAAAGCGGCTAAGATTTCGTAATTCTCCATTTTAATGCTCCAAAGTTTTTAAATATGTACTTTCTATGTGTTTGGAAATATCTTCAGCATTATTCATAAAAAAGTAATGGTCGCCATCATAAACTTCCAGAGTAGAATCTTTTATAAGTGTATTGATCTTTTCAGCAGAACTCAGAGGGGTTGCAGTATCTTCCCTGCCCCAGCAAAGGAGTGCTTTTCCTTCATACTCTGAAAATTTTTGTGAAAAGTCTTCATTGACAACATTTTTAAAAGTCTGGTACATGTATTCATTCAAAGATTTTGCATCCTCTGCAACAAAAAATCTTCTTAGTTTTCTTAATCCAAAAATTTTAAGAGCTTTAAACAAAACAATTTTCAATTTTATTTTTAAAGGTTTTTTCACATAAATACCGGCGCTGCCAACAAGAACTAAAACTGTAGGGTCAAGCAGAAGAGCAACTTTCCCGCCAAAAGAGTGACCTAAAATAATGTCTTTAGAAGCGTTCAAGTGAACCATCAGAAGCTCAATTATCCTTGCATAATCTGCTGTATTGAGAGTTGAATTACAGGTGCTGCTTCCAAAACCGGGTAAATCTATGTAAATATGACGGAAAGTATCCATATAGGCGGAAAAAGATTGTTTCATCAAGTTTTTATTGCTTCCCCAGCCATGTAAAATAATCAGATCCACTTTAGCTTTCGGATTGACTATCTCATAACTTATATCTAAAGTATTTTGATTATATTGGATGGACTTAACCGCCATTACTTCCCTTTTGCACTGGCAATAGAATGTATGTAATCATATGATACTTTTGCTCTCTTGGTATGTGGAAGTGAGTTTGATAACGAAACTATTGAGAATTTAAAGTCTTTAAAAAGATAGTTTGCCATAGACCCGGGAATTGGGTTTATCTCATTTAAATATACATCTCCGTTTATAACAAAAAAGTCACATCTTATAAGTGCACCCTCAAAAAGGTTTCTATAAACTTTTTCAAAATTTGATTTTAGTTTTTTAACCAACTCTTCGCTGATGTCAGCCTTTAAAACCTGTTCACTTCTTGCAAAGTCCATATATTTTTTCTCAAAATCTAGAAACTCTTCTTTTTGAGGTTCTTCAACAATGGAAAAGTTCATTTTTCCATCTGCCATATATCCTGCTAAATTGTATTCTTTTACACCCTCAATAAATGGTTCAACCAAGACATTGCTGTCATATTCAAAAGCAGTGTCTAAGGCATAATCAAGTTCACTCTCTTCTTTAACAACACTAACGCCTATAGAGCTTCCAAGACTAGCCGGTTTTACGATAACAGGATAAGGGATAGTAAGATTTTGATGCACTTTTGAACTCAAAATTTCATAATTTAAAGTTTTTATATTTTTTGCTTTACACAAATACTTTGTATATCTTTTATCATAAGAGAATACGCTTGCATTCACATTTGGACCAATATATCTGATAGAAAAAAAGTCTAAAAGTGCAGCTATTGTTCCGTCTTCTCCATCCGCACCATGAATAAGATTGATAACAGTACCCTTGATTTCCGTAGATGAAAACATGCTTTTTTGAGAAAAAGAGCCATGGTTTAAACTGAGTTGTGGCATTTTTTTATGCTCACCTTTTGAAAAAGTAGTGGCTTTCATCTTTGATGAATCAATGAGATAAAACTTATGGTCTTGGTCACAAAATATAAAGCTTAGATCAAGCTCTATTAATTTTTCTTTTAGAGTTATAGCACTGACTATACTGATTTCATGTTCAAAACTAGCGCCGCCAAATAAAATAATAAATTTCAATATCGTTCCTTATAAAGTTTGTAGTAATTTTAAAGACTCTTTGACAAGTGAAGCAGTGTCCGTACCTTCACATGCGCTCAGAGCTTTGGATATTTTTGCTTTCGTAAATCCTAAAGATTCAAGAGCTTCACTGGCCTCGTTGTAAGATTTAGTTTGAGGAGAAGCTACTGAAAGCATCTCCGCATCAAATCCGTTAAGTTCGACAAGTATCCGGCCAGCACTTTTTGGACCAATTCCCGGCACTTTTTTCACTCCATTCATATCTTTGTTATTGATAACGCTTGCAAACTGAGATGGTGTGTAAGTTGAGCATATTGCCATGGCGACCTTGGGCCCTACTCCACTTATTTTTATGAGTCTCTCAAACATTTTTTTCTCACCCATATCTAAAAAGCCATATAATAGTTGTGCATCTTCACGGATAATATGGGTAGTAAAGAGATGCACTTCAGATTTAGGAAGTGCAGAAAATGATTGCAATGAAATAAAAACCTCATAAATCACGCCTGAGACTTCCACATGTACAAACGATGGTTCTTTATAGGAAACGACCCCTCTTAAGCCTACTATCAAGATTTAAGCGCCTGGATTTCCAATTGCCCATCTTCAAGCTCAACAAGACCAAAAATATGCTCATGAGAGCCTTCCAATGGCCTGTATACTAGTTCAACTGGTGGATAGATCAACTTAAACTTAATCTCATTATGACCCATCCATACACCATTATTTATAATTCTGGCTTCCATTATATCATCTTGTAAAGATATTTTTTGAGCCAAAAGTAATTTAATTTTATCTTTTTTTATTTCACATTCTTTTTTTATTTCATCTAAATGTTTTTCAATTTTCAGAAACTTAGTGTATTGCTGCACAAAAGACGGCGGCATTTTAACTTCATTTTTTTTATAATGGATCAGCTTTTTTTTAATTGTATTAAATGTGGCCTGATTTCCTTTGATAATATCCTCATACTTCAATATCTCTTTGTTGATATCTCTTACCTCATTTTCAAGTTCGGCTATCTCTTTTTCGGTATCATCAACTCCATCTTGAGAATCTTTTTTCAATAATGGATCAATTGTAAATACATTTTCTCCACTATGAAGTTTTGCAATCTCAATTAACTTTGAAGCAGTAGCTTTTACGTAAGAACCGCAAAGTTCTATCCTAATCTCTTTACCCCTGACATCTCCACCCATAGCTTGAGCAATATCAATGATATCACCATCAACTACCCCATGTTCTAATCTTGTTATATGGATTTTTTTTCCATAAGCCATACCTTTATGGACATGAATATTTAAATCTTCTGCTCTAACAAGTGATGTCTTATGTGTTTGACCACCAACTATTGCCTTTTTTGCATTCACCTTAGCATGAGGACCAATATTTCCCTCAATATCAATTGTACTTACATTAACTTCCATACCTGTGCCGACTGCATCTTTTTGGACATCTGTTTCTTTTACATTTAAAGAAACATCGGTATCCAAGGCTGTAGATATAGAGCCTGTAGTTTTAAAACTTATTTCTCCCAAATCTAAGTCTGTTTTAATTGAGTAAACATTCTTCTCAATAGATATATATCCATTTTCAACCGCACGATATTCTATACCGGTTGCTGTTTCTATTTGCTTTATGGTTTCATCTATTGTGAATGTTGGGAAATTATTTACTTGAGCTTCTTTTGGTGCCATAAATTCACCACGGCAATTTCTTCCAGGCGTGCCTTCCATTGGCTTAATATACTCTATAAGAAGCTCATCTTTATGAGCACTTTGAATAAATCCCCTTTTAGAATAATCAATTTTTTCATTTTCAGAAACTTCATGGTTCTTATCATAATGGTATATCAACACATCATCTTTTGTTAATGTCGGCTCATATCCTTCTGCTATTAAAATAGTCTCACTTTTTTCAAACACCAGTTCTTCCACCACGCGAACCTTAGCTGATAATTCAGAAATAGCATCTTCTAATATGTTGTCAAAAACATTTATTAAAATACCTGCCCGAAGTTTACTCTTATTGATTAATATCTGTAAATCTTGCTTGAGTACTGGGGTATAACTCAACTTTGAACCGGCTTTTATACTTAAGTAAATTTTACATTTAGTCGCATTGGCACCTACTGCTAAATGCAAATCATGATACTGGTCCACTTTGTTTTTTCCGAAAATTTCAATCTCATACACTTGCTTAAGTTGAAAACTTGGATTTAAAATTTCGCTTTTTTCATCAAGTTCATAAAGAGCATCAGAAGACAACTCTTCCCACTCTGTTTCTTTTTTTTCATCAGCCATTCTGCTGAATGTTTGAGTATCAAAAATGGTAAAATCTAAATCTTCAACTTTTATCTCATTAGATTTAGCTACTGATAGCAACTCTTTTGCAACATTTTGAGTTTTAACAACAACAGGACGAATTCTTTTTAATGCTGTTTTTTCTTCTTTTTTGCCACCGAATAATGCCATATTATACAACCAGATAAAAAATTTATTTTTTAAGGTCTATAGTTTAACTAAATATTTGTTAAACTTTTGTAAAACTTATAAAAGAAGCCCATGTTTAAAGCCATTTTCACTAACAGTTTTGGGATTTTATTCTCAAGAATTCTAGGATTTCTACGAGACCTACTGACAGCATCAGCTCTTGGTGCAAACATTTACAGTGATATTTTTTTCATAGCATTCAAGCTGCCAAACCTATTCCGCCGTATCTTTGCAGAAGGTGCTTTTACGCAAGTTTTTATCCCCGCATATGCGCGTTCACTTCACAGAGGTGTTTTCTCAGCCAATATATTTATAGTTTTTTTGTCTATCATTCTATTAATAACTCTACTTGTAAATCTATTACCCTCTCTTGCTACACAAGCTATTGCAGTAGGTTTTGACGAAAAAACCATAGAGTTGGCATCACCCTTTGTGGCGATAAACTTCTGGTATCTGCCACTTATATTTGCAGTGACTTTTTTGAGTACTATGCTCCAGTATAAGCACCATTTTGCAACATCTGCATTTTCTACAGCTCTTTTAAATATCTCACTAATTTTAGCCCTTTATTTTTCAAATGACAAAAGCCAGATAGAGATAGTTTATTACCTTAGTTTTGGTGTAGTAATAGGTGGTATTTTACAGCTTGCTGTTCACATAATAGCCATATATAAGATTGGCTTCACAAAGCTTCTTATCGGTGGTTTTAAATATCTCAGAGTCAAATCAGAACTCATCAAAAAAGAGACAGGAAAGTTTAAACAACAATTTTTTCCAGCCATGTGGGGTAATTCCACAGCTCAAGTCAGTGCATTTTTAGATACATTTTTGGCTTCATTTCTCGCAACCGGTTCTATTAGCTATTTGTACTATGCAAACCGAATATTTCAGCTTCCTTTGGCACTTTTTGCCATTGCAACTTCCATTGCTCTTTTTCCAAGAGTTGCCAAATATATAAAAAATAAAGACGAAGAAAAAGCTTTGGCATTTTTGCAAAAAGCCTTTTGGTTTTTGGCATTTTTATTAACGGCGAGCACTATTGGCGGATTTATACTTTCGCATGAAATAATTCACTTTTTGTTTGAAAGAGGTGCATTTAGCGCAGTAGATACGCTCAATAGCAGTGCAGTTTTACAAATGTACATGATAGGCTTACTTCCTTACGGATTACAAAAACTGTTTTTACTTTGGCTGTATTCAAAAAACATGCAGATGCACGCTGCCAAGATAGCAACATTTTCATTACTGGCATATATAGTATTTTCTCTCTCGCTTATATCTCCTATGGGAGTAAGCGGTTTGGCACTTGCAAGCACAATAAGCGGTTTTGTTAGTTTCACTCTCACAGTAAAAGCATTTGGAGTAAAAAACTTTTTTGATATACTTCTAAATAAAAAAGCTTTTTACCTTATATTAAGTGCTATTTTTCTAACGATTCTACTATTAATTTTCAAGGATTTTCTACATGTTCACATGTAAGAAAAAAAATAATTTTAAAGGGACTACTTGCTAATATTTGATTCAGTACAAAAGAAAAAACGGGAGTTTACTCCACTTGAAGAAGGGAAAGCTTCACTTTATGTTTGCGGACCGACTGTTTATGATGATGCTCATTTGGGCCATGCAAAGAGTGCTTTGGTTTTTGACTTGCTTGTCAGAGTTTTAAAAGCAAATGGCTACGATGTTACCTATGCCAGAAATATCACAGACATTGACGACAAAATCATTAAAAAAGCGATAGAACAAAACAAAGATATAAAAGAGATTACTGAGTTTTATACAGAAGCTTTTCATAAAGAGATGGAGGCAATAGGTGTAGAGCGTCCAGATATTGAGCCAAAAGCCACTGAGAGTCTTGAGGCTATGTATGAGCTTGTCCAAAAACTTATCGACTCTAAACACGCTTATAAGACTGATGATGGTGATGTTTATTTTGACACTTCAAGTGACAATAAATATTTATCTCTTTCTCACAGAGTTCAGGACGAGGAAGATAAAGTTCAACGGGTTGAAAGCTCATCTGAGAAAAAAAATAGTGCTGATTTTGCTTTGTGGAAAAGTGTAAAAGACAATACTCTGACTTTTGATTCCCCTTTTGGTGCAGGTCGTCCAGGATGGCATTTGGAATGTTCTGCCATGATAGAAAAACATCTGGCGAAACCACATGCAAAGTTTGCCGTAGATATACATGGAGGCGGTGCCGACCTGCTTTTCCCTCACCATGAAAATGAAGCTGCACAAACCAGATGCGCTACTGAGCATGCACTTGCAAACTACTGGATGCATAACGGTTTTGTAAACATAGACGGCGAGAAAATGAGTAAATCTTTGGGAAACAGTTTTTTCTTAAAAGACGCTCTCAAAGTGTATGATGGAGAAGTGTTGCGATTTTATCTTTTAAGCACTCACTACAGAAGCAATTTTAACTTCAATGAAGAAGATTTGGCAGCATCTAAAAAAAGACTTGACAAAATTTACAGACTCAAAAAACGACTTTTTGGCTTAGCTACCAATAACGAAAAGACAAAGTTTCAAGAAAAACTTTTAAGTGCTTTAAGTGATGATATGAATGTATCGCTTGGCTTGGCTCTTATAGATGAGATGATTACACATGCAAATGAAACACTTGATACTGCGGGAAAACATAAAGAACTAAAAAAAGAGACTATTTCTAATTTATATTACATAGAAGAAATTTTAGGCTTTAGTGTTAAAAATCCTTATGAGTATTTTCAATATGGTGTGGATGAGCAGACAAAAGAAAAAATTGCAGAGTTGATAATACAAAGAGATGAAGCTAAAAAAGCAAAAGATTTTGAAGCATCAGACAAACTTCGTGATGAAATCCTGCATTACGGAGTCAGTATCATGGACACTACGCAAGGCACTTTTTGGGAAAAGATTTAAACTACATTGTTGACAGATTACATGTAGACATTTCTACATGTAAAAAATTATTCACAGTAACTAGCTAAAAGTCCTGATTTTAAGTTCTTGTAAGCTTGTTCACCCTTTAACTTTTTTACGATTTGCAGAGCAAAACATATAGCTGTTCCTGGTCCTCTGGACGTCATGACATTGGCATCTTCTATTACCATTGCTTCATCTCCCATATAACCCTCTATGCGTATTTCTTCCTCAACAGAAGGATAACATGTATAGTTTTGCTTTAAAACGCCTGCTTTATTTAAAGCATATGGCGCTGCACAGATTGCACCTATATTTTTGCCGTTTCTGTCCATCTCTTTTAAAATATTTTGAACTGTTTCATCATCTGCAAGTGCATGTGTTCCGCCCCAGCCGCCAGGAAGAACTATCATATCAAGCTCATGAACATTCACATCGCTGATCTTTATATCTGTTTGTACCGTGATCCCATTTGCACCTTTGACAGCACTTATTTCATTCAATGAAGCTACTAAGACATTTATCTCGGCTCTTCTTAAAACATCTATGATGCTAACAGCTTCAATCTCTTCAAATCCTGTAGCCAATGGCACTAAAACTTTACTCATAAAAAATCCTTTTTTAAAAAGTTACAATTAGTTTAGTCTAAAATATAATCAACTACTTTTGATTCGATTGTAACCTCTTTTATAAGCTCTACAACTTTTAAATGCTCTTCATGAGCAGCATAAATTTTTAAATCAGATTCGCTATCAAATGTACTGTATAGCGATAAATCAAATGCTCTCTCTGACTCATTAAAATTGATGCCAACTTCCATAGATTTCAAAACATTTATTTTCTCTTCTAACTTTTCCAGTTTACTTTTAACTTTTGCCATATTTAAAGCTTTATTTTCATCTTTAAACTTGAACATTACTATATGAACTATCATGATTTCACCTTAAATTATTTAGTGTAATTTTATCTATATAAATATTAAAAATAACTAGTTTATAAAAATACCTTTCCAAAAAAACTCAGCTATCATAACTATAAAAAAGATACCGACAAAATTTAAAACAACTCCATATCTAAGCATGTCTTTTACATTCACGGCACCGCTGCTCATGGCTATTGCATTTGGAGGAGTAGCGATGGGGAGCATAAAAGCGTAACTGGCACAAATAGTAGCCACCATCATAAACAGAGTTGTATTTATACCTGTTTGCTCAGCCACAGCATAGATAACAGGAAGCATAATAGAGATAAGCGCTGTATTTGATGTGATTTCAGTTGTAAAAGTTATGAGAGTAGCTATACCTAGGAGTAAAAGGATAGGTGGTAAATCTGTCATAACTACGAGATAAGACGCAACTGCATCGGCAAGTCCAGTTGCACTGAATGCTTTAGCTATAGAAAATCCTGCTCCAAATAAAAACATAATTCTATAAGGAATTTTTGCTTTATCTTCCATCCACTCAAGTATGTTAAATGGAGGTAAAAAGAGAAGTAACCCAGCACCCAAAAGTAGTCCCGGTTCACTCAGTCCCAGTCCACTCCAAAAAGGTTTCATCGGAGCATTTAAAAGAAGGAGCAGAATAAGCCCAGCTATAATATACAAAATCTTTTTTTGAGCTATGTCTAATTTTTTTGTTTCATTATCTCTGTGAATAGGTATATTTGGAATACCTAAGCTAAGAAGCAGGCTTACAACCACAAACATTACAAAGGCCAAAGGTGCAACCATCCAAATCCATTGAAAGAATGGAATTGTTTCCATACCTTTATCAGACATAATACCAAGCAGTATAAGATTTGGTGGAGTTCCTATGGGTGTCATTATTCCACCAACACTAGCGCCATAAGCAATAGCCAACGCAAATCTCATCTTTAGTTTTATATCCTTTGTTATAAAAAGAGCAATTGACATAAGCAGAAGTGTTGTTGTTGTATTTGAAAGAATAGAACTCAGCAGACCAGATGTTATAGCCAAAGAAAATATCATCCCACGCGGAGTATTTGGGAAAATTCCCAATATTTTGTCTGCTATGAAAGTATGTAAATTACTCTTTTCTACAGCAATCGCGAGTAAAAAACCGCCAAAAAATAAAAATATAATAGGATTCGCATAGTTTACAGTTGTATCACTGGTAGTAAGTATAGAAAAAGATGGAAAGAGAATAATAGGCAAAAGAGAAACAACAGCTAAGGGTAGACCTTCATTTGTCCAAAGGGTAACCAAAAGAGCGATTAGTCCTAAAAGAGATGCTTGTGTAGTGTTAAAAACACTTAAAGAAATTACAAATATTGCAAGTCCAGCCAGTAAAGAAAAAATTATTTTTTTGAATTGTTCTTTATGCTCTGACATGCATTTTCCTACTCTTTTAAAAGATTTGTTTACTGAAAAACTGAAAAAACTTTTCCAATTAAATCACTGTTCTGAGATAAAGGATTGGTTCTTATTTGTTTCTCTTTTTCCTCTATCATGACCATAATCCCATCTATAGATTTATTTGTTACATAGCCAGTTAAGTTTTCATCTTTATCACTCGGCAGTAGTCCAGCATACCCAAACATATTAGCAGCACCTGAAACATATTCATTTTTAATTGCTCCTGCATTTTCTTTGTAAAATGCGGCAAATGAATCATAGTATTTTGCTACGCTATTGTTATCCATACTCTTTTGAACAATCGGTGAAATAGTACTTTGCAAGTCTTTCGTTGTTGTAGTCCTAAAGTAGTCCGTTGCAGCTTTATCTGAACCGGACAGAATCTTTTTAGCATCATCTATGCTCATGTCAGAAATACTTTTTGCAAAGATTTTAGCAGTTTGGGGTGCTGCTTCTGTTGCTGCATCATTTAATGATAAAACTAAATCATCTACATATTTTTCTCCGCCGACTTTTTTTACCAAATCAGCCATTTTTTGCATATCTTCCGGCAACAATATTTTTGTTAGCGGATTGTTTAGATAACCATCTTTTGCACCTAATGTACCAATAGCATAAGTTACACCATTATTTAAAGCCTGTTTGAGTGCACCATTCATATCAGTTGATGACAAAGCAGTATTTGTTGAAACGGTTGAACTTTGAGCTTCAGGTTTTACAGCCGGTTTTTCTTGTATTGCATTCAGTCCACTTGTTATACTGTCCATCCAACCGGCATTTAAAAGTGTTGTACTCAAGACTAATCCGCTCATCATAACTCTTGTATATCTCATTTTAATATCCTTGTTTTGTGTAAATTTAATTTGCAAGCAAATCTCTTAAAGAGATATGCGGATTTTTACCTTCAAGTAATTCATATACTTCTCTTGCAATAGGAAGATACAAATCTTTTTTCTCGGCTATCTCGTAAAGGGCGTAAGCTGTACCTATTCCCTCTGCAACTTCGCCTAGCTCGATTAAAATATCTTCTTTACTTTTCCCCTCCGCCAGACCTAGACCTACACGAAAATTTCTGGACATGGTTGAAGAAGCAGTTAAGAATAAATCTCCTGCTCCGCTAAGTCCGATAAAACTTTCCTCTTTTGCTCCATATCTAAGTCCAAATCTTTGCATCTCTACCAAACCGCGGGATATGAGAGCAGCCGCAGCATTTTTACCTAGTCCTAAACCTTCACAAATTCCGGCAGCAATGGCAATAACGTTTTTATATGCACCTGAAATTTCTGCGCCCATTACATCAGTAGAAGTATATGTTTTTATAAAATCCGGAAAAAAAGAAGAAAATTTTTCACTCAACTCTTTATTGTGAGAATTAACTACAAGGGCTGTCGGCAAAGACTTCATAACCTCTGTCGCAAATGATGGTCCTGATAAAAAAGCTATATTTTCATCCGGAACGTACTTCGCATATATCTCATTCAAAAACATTCCAGTACTTGCTTCTATACCTTTTGAAGCTACTAAAATCTTCTGATTTGTAAATACAAAATTATTTTCAAGCCACGATGAAATTTGTTGAGCCGGTATTGCAATAACCAAATACTCATACTTTAAAACTTCTTCCATGGATATGAAGTTTTGCATATCCCTAGGCGTTCTTGAACTTATAAACACTTCGTTTTTTTGAGCTAAGGCAAAAGCTAAGGCTGAACCCCATTTACCTGCTCCAATGACTCCAATGGACATTAATTCTGCTCCCTATTATTTTTTCAAACTCTATTATATCTGTTTCATACCCTACGATTATAAATATATCACCTTCACTTATTATATGATTCTTTATTTTGGATGAATATATAAACTCACTATTCATATCTTCGAGAACTAAAGCTAAAACTATAACTCCATATTTTACCTTCCAATCTATCTCAGATAGAGTCTTTCCTAGATAACTATTAGAGCTATTTATCTTAACTTGAGAGATTTTCAACTCACCGCTCTCAAATAATATTTTATGGAAGACCTCTTTAACAATTGGTTTTTCCATCATCTCTGATATCATTTCTGCTGTGGTTTGAACCAAAGGTATAACTTTATTTGCACCTGCCATGAGTAGTTTATCAGCTGTTTCTTTGTTATTTGACAAAGCTATGATATTTAAGGTTTCAAATGAAGATCTAAGAGAGATAGTTAAAAAAATGTTTTCTGCAATATCTTCTAATACACTAAATGCTATCGAATTTTCAAGATCAATATTTTCACTTATATAATCCCATTTATCACTTAAATCAAAACTCTTTATTTCAAAGTCTGATTTATTCTTTAAAATATCTTCTTCACTATGTAAGCTAAATATATAAATATGACTGTATTCATCTTGAATATTTTTAGCTATTTCTAAAGCATAATCATTGTATCCAAAAATTAAAGCAGCTTTATTTTTCATGTTCGAATCTTCTTATGTAAATATTTTTCAAACTCTTTTATAAAAACAGAATTTCCAATAACCAGTAAATAATCACCACTTTCAAGGATAGTGCTATCTAGTGGATTAAAGAAAAA
The DNA here is from genome assembly GCA_937900945.1 of uncultured Sulfurimonas sp. Classification (GTDB taxonomy): domain Bacteria; phylum Campylobacterota; class Campylobacteria; order Campylobacterales; family Sulfurimonadaceae; genus Sulfurimonas. The sequence goes on from CALCGG010000131.1 coordinate 13,214, forward strand.
TCTATTCTTATTTTTTTTATATATTCCAAGTAAAATAACTCTGTATCTGGAATTATTTAATTCACTTACATACATGGTATTTTCAATCATTCTATTATCTACCAATATCTCTTCTATATTCACCCCGTAATAGTCATTTCTAAGTGCATGTATGACCTCAAAAGCAACTGGTCTGCCTATTAACTCTTTTGAAATAATACCTACCAAGCCTTTTGGATATAGTATCTCATTTACACCGGCAAAATTGAGTTTTTTTCTATTTCCATCATCCATAAGAAGGGATATGATATTTACATCTTTGTTTATTGACCTAATGGTTAATGTTGTATATACATTCTCCACATCGCTTTCTCTCAAACATAGTACAGCTTTCACCTGTGTACTTAAATCTATACCTATCTTTTTATAACTTCGCATATTGCCTGGATCGTAATTTAGCGCTACAAGCCCATCTTTTTTGGCATTTTCAATCCTCTTAGAATCTTCATCTAAAACAATAATCCCTATAGGAGAATCTTTTAATTTTTGTGCTACTTCTTGCGCTACATTTTCATATCCGCATATAAGATAAAAAGATTTTAATTTTCTTATGTCATCTATTGTTTTAATCTCTCTTATCTCATCAAGTTTTTCGGTAAGAGCTGAGACAACAATAGAAGTCGTAAAAGCCAAAACTGCAATTCCTGCAGTTATAACGAACATGGCAACTACCCGACCCTCACTTGTATAGGGTGTAATATCTCCATACCCTACAGTTGAAATGGTCACTATAGACCAATATATTGCTTCAAACATAGTATTGATAGGAGAGTTTGGATTATTGGCTTCCATTACATAAATAAGGACAGAAGAGACAGAAATAACTATTGATGAAAACATCAATAAGATTAAAAATTCAAATTTTTTTGTAGATAATACAGATACAAATGTTTGAAAACTTGTCGTGTATCTAAATAGTTTAAATACTCTAAAAAGAACAAATAAGCGAAGAAGTCTCAGCTCATGGAAAAAAGGTAAAACTGCCAATAAATCTATTATAGCCCTAATTGAAAAAACAAAATTTAACTTCACTTTTATTATTTTAAGTATAGCTCTCCAAAGAGAAAATTTTCTACCGAGCATAGCAGCATGCTCACTACGATTTATAATTAACTCGGTAACACTGCTGCTTATCCAAAATCTTAATATATATTCAATAAAAAATATAATAGAGATAACATAGGTATTGAAAAATTCTATATTTTCGTCAACCTCAGATTTAACTTCCGCTATCAAAATAGCAACACTTAAAAAGATAAGTGTCATCATAAAAATATCAAAATACTTCTTATAAGGATATCGATTGTTTTCTAGGATGTCATAAAAAAATCGCTTCTTACGTTGATAAGCGTCTGATGTGTTAATAAAATATGCAAGATTAACGATTAAACGACTGAAAAACCCCATTTATCCCAGCTTAGCTTTTAGCAATTCATTTACAGTCTGCGGGTTTGCACTGCCTTTTGATTCTTTCATAACTTGACCTACAAAGAAACCAAATAGTTTCTCCTTTCCACCTTGATACTGTTCAACTTTTTCAGGGTTGGCACTGATTACTGCATCACAGATAGCTTCGATAGCACCTGTATCACTTACTTGTTTTAATCCAAGAGTTTCAATAACACTGTCAATATCTTCTTCTTTTTCCATTAGATAGTCAAGAACTTCCTTAGCAGCTTTACCACTGATTGTCCCATCTTCTATACGTTTAACTAAGTGCCCAAGTTTTTTAGCATCAACTGGAGAATTTGTAATATTAATCTCACCTTTGAGGCGACCTTGAAGTTCAGTTGTCAGCCATGTAAGAGCATTTTTAGCACTAATACCTTCTTGCATCATTGTCTCAAAAAAGTGTGCCATCTCAACAGCTGAAGTTACTACGCTGGCACTGTAATCGTTCATGCCGTAATCTTTTACGAACCTAGCCATTTTTTCATCTGGAAGTTCAGGAATGATGCTAAATTTTTCTAACATCTCATCAGTTATAACAGCTTTTAAAAGGTCAGGCTCAGGGAAGTAGCGGTAATCTGCAGCTTCTTCTTTTCCACGCATAGAACGGGTTTCTTGTTTTATTTGGTCAAAAAGTCTTGTTTCCTGACAAATCTCTTGCTCATAAACACCATCTTCCCAAGCTTCAACTTGACGGGCAACTTCAAGTTCAATCGCCTTTTGGATAAACTTAAACGAGTTAATGTTTTTTATCTCAACTCTGGTATAAAGTTTTTTATCTCCCTTTGGACGGATAGAAACATTGACATCCACGCGAAAAGAACCCTCTTGCATGTTTGCATCACCGATATCCAGATAACGGATGATGGAATGCAGTTTTTTAAGATAAAGAACTACCTCTTCACCGTTACTCATGTCAGGTTCTGACACTATCTCTAAAAGTGGGGTTCCGGCACGATTTAAATCGACTTTTGAAATATCACCGTCATGTATATTTTTTCCGGCATCCGCTTCAATGTGAGCACGATTTATGCGGATAGTTTTATGAGTTCCATCTTCAAAATCTATCTTCAACTTTCCATGTTCAACTACAGGAGTATAAAGCTGGGTAATTTGATAGGCCGATGGACTGTCTGGGTAAAAATATGACTTTCTGTCAAAGTAGGATGTTTGGTTTATTGTAGCATCGATAGCAGTTCCAAGCATAACCGATTTATGAAGAACTTCTTTATTTAAAACCGGTAATGCGCCAGGAAGGGCCAAACAAGTTGGACATGTATTTGTATTTTGTTTGTGATTGAAACTTGTTGGACACGAGCAAAAAAGTTTTGTTTTTGTGTTTAATTGTACATGGACTTCAAGACCGATAACTACTTCAAACATAGATTTCCTTAAATAGATAATAATTGGTCTTCTATTCTAGCTAACTTTTGCTTTTAAATTTCATAAAACAACTCAAGAGTAAAAATATATTTCAACCTATTTGTATCTTTCTTTAATTTCTAATATTGCATCCAAATTATTAAAAAATATATCTATAAGCTTAGGTTCAAATTGTTTCCCTTTTTCATCTTCAAAATATTTCAAAATATCATCAATGTCCCATGCCTCTTTATAAACTCTTTTAGTACCAAGCGCATCAAAAACATCTGCCAAAGCAACTATTCGACCAAATATATGAATATTCTCACCTTTTAAAGCTCTTGGATAACCAGTTCCATCCCATTTTTCATGGTGTTCATGCGCTATTATTGCAGCTGCCTTTAAAAGCTCCCTCTGCGAACCTTTAAAAATTTCATATCCAAGCTCTGCATGAGTTTTCATCACTTCAAATTCATCTTCTGTCAGTTTAGCCGGCTTATTTAAAATGCTGTCAGGAATCCCAACCTTACCTATATCATGCATAGGTGAAGATGTTAAGATGTTTTCACATTCTTCATCATTAAGTCCATATCCTTTTGCCAGTATATAAGAATATTCACTCACCCGGATAACATGATTAGCTGTCTCTTTTGAACGGGTTTCGCCTACAAAGCCCATGGTAAATATTATCTCTTTTTGAGTAGCTTCAATCTCTTTATTTAATTCTATTAATTCATAGTTTTTATCTCTTAATTCATCATGTTTTACTAAAAGCTCATGATTAAATTCATTTATCTTTATTGCCAAATCTTCAATTTCCATAGATTCAAACTGTTGGGTATCTATGGGAATATGTTTTTCAAATGATTTTTTAGTCTTAACCATTAATTCAACGAGTGGATATCTCACATGTTTGTCTATGATTTTAAAGAATAGATATATAATTACAAATGTGATAAGAAATAAGACTGTTAGTATCATGTATAAATATGTAAACGACATGGAACGATAAGTTGATATATCAAGCTCAAAGTCTATTGCACCTAAAACTGTACCTTCTGGAACATTATGACAATTTAGACAATTTACTATCTCATTTTTTCCAGCTATATATGGCACAACAACTCTCATTATAATTTTGTCATGACCCAAATCTTTCATAATATAATATGATTTTTTATTTTTAAATACATCTGCAATCCAAGGATCAGAAAAATATTTATCATGAGATTCCAATTTAAACTGTTCACTTACGCTTTTTGAATGTATTATTTTCAGGTCATTGACGCTGGTAATTTTTTGAATTGTTTCTATGTATGCATTTTTTTTCTTATTTTCTAAAGTATTCATATGTGAAACTAAGCTAGCCTCAACAAATTTTGAAATAGACTCACCCTTATCTTTCATAGCGAATATTGTAAGTTGCTTGAAATTATATGCTACTAATGCCATTAAAGCAAAAATCCCCACGATAGAAACAATAACGAACTGTTTCAATGTTATGATTTTAATACTTTGCTTTAAAGACATTGATTATAACCTCATATTTAAATACTAAATGGCTGTGAATATAACAAAGATTTGCTTAATTGTAATAATTTTTTAGATTAAAATTAATTTTTAAGCTGTTGCAAATTTTAAAAAATGCGTATAAAAAAGATGGATTATTTAGTATGTTTTGTGTAGATTTTTTCTAAAAATTTTGTCTGTTTTTTTGCTTCATCTAGTCGTTCCCGATTTACAACGAAAGCATCAAGTGTTAAAATTAAAAAGAGTGATACTACAACAAAAATGACTGTGATAAAAAGAGAAAGGGCAAAGCCTAAAACAAGAAAGATTTGGAAAGTAATAAGAGCACCAAAAATGACAATCGCCCATGATGCTCCGAGCAAAAAGTTTATAATTCTATCGAATTTATCTTTTTGCATTATTTATATTAATGTTCTTCTATAGCTACTGCACTACCGATATATACAGTTGTCAGCATCATAAAAATAAATGCCTGTAAAAATGCCATAAAAGTAAGGAGTGCAAATGGAATCATTGGCAACAACCAAGGTGCAAGCATCAAGATTACCATTAAAAACATATCGTCACCTTTTACATTTCCAAAAAGACGGAAGCTAAGAGACACTAGACGAGAAAAGTGAGAAACTATCTCGATAGGAAACATTAACCAGTATAACCACCAAACAGGTCCTAAAAAATGCTTTAGGTATGTAAAAAGACCTTGACGGCGGATACCTTCATAGTTATAGTATACGAATACAACAAGTGCCAAAGTAAGAGGCATCTCTAAAAAGCCAGTCGGAGCTTCAAATCCAGGAATTACACCTATTAAGTTCGCAATACCGACAAATAGACCAATAGTTGCTATAAGAGGAATATAACGACGAGCATTCTCTTTGCCCATAACATCTGTTCCCATCTTTAAAACACCACTAATATATGCTTCCATGAGATTCTGTGCTCCCTTAGGAACCATTTGAAGATTTGACATAGCCATTCTTACCAGCATCAAAGCGATACCAGCTGAAAGTAACATGTGTGTTAGATAAATAAATGTTTTATCATGTGATAGAAGTCCGAAAAAAGTAAACAATTCACCCATAGGTGTGCTCCCTTGTCTAAAAATTTAACGTGATTATAATCTAAGTTGCATTAAATTATTATAACATCAGATGTATTTTGCATAATTTTTACATAATTTGTAACTTTACTCTCTCGCATCAAGTGCTGTAAAGTTACGATTTGCAATATTTTCTAAAAATACTGTTGCGTAAGAACCTTTTGGCAGTGAAAAAGCTATCTTAAAAACATCAAAATCTTTGTTGTAGTTATATACAATGTCATAAGGATACACTAAAGCTTCTCTTCTTAATCCCTTTTCATATAAAAATTCATCGTCATACTTTGCCTCTATCTCTCTTGCCTCATCACGCGCACGAAAAACATCTCTGCCGCATAAAAGTCCTGTGGGAACTACTTTTTTTTCTATAACATCTTTTATAGGTTGATTTTTGGGAGTAAATAATTTGCCGTCATTTGCCAAATAAACATCTCCATCTAGCAACATGAATTTACCCTCATTTTTTTCACGGCTTAATATTACACGTTCTTTTAACCAGTCATTAAAGAACACACTCTGATAAATAGAAATCAGAAACTTTTTCAGTTTTGCATCTTTAACAAATAAATCGCCTTTTATCATCTCTTTAGCCTGATTGATGCTATCCTCATCCCGACCAAACCTCTGATATCCAAAATAATTTGGAAGACCTGACTGTTCAGACTTTCTGGCTGTTTTTTCTATGCGCCCTGCTTCTATGTTATCGACACCATAGAGAGTGATGCTAAATCTGTTTCCGGTTAAATCTCCCATTCTGATTGAGAGGGTATGCTTCATAGTTTTTAGTATTTTTATCTGAGGATGTCTAAATTTATGTAGACTTTTTTCAAACTTCGCTTCTACCGAAATGTATTGCGTTGTAGTCGCATGTTTATCTTTCAACCCTGCATAACCAATCTTTTCAGCCGGTATGTTTAAAAACTCTGCAAATATTGCAATCATATCCCATGTAGTAAGTTCGACTTTTTTAACATGGATGACAATAAAATTTCCCCTGCCTTTAAACTCCCCTAACGGAATCTCATCAACTATAAAATCTTTCTCATTTTGTACAAACTTAAATTTTATTTCTGGATTTTCATGTAAATATTCTCTTTTTTTCATTATTTCTCTTTTTATAATTGTAAGAGTTTTAACTCTTTTGACGCGATAGCTATATCTTTTTGTATAGCCTTTTTTAAATCTGTTAAATTATCAAATTTTTCATTGTTACGTATAAATGATATAAAACTAATACTTGCTTTTTCTTTACACAAAACTTCACCATCAAGTATATGAGATTCCACTGCAAATGAGCCATCCGTTGTATCACGATGCCCAACAAATGAAACTGACGGATGGTAATGTTCCTCTTCATCAATTCTGGTTAAAGTAGTATAAACGCCCTCTTTTGGCAGTAAAAATCCTCTCGTTTGGATATTTATAGTAGCTACCAACTCTTTTTTTCCTATCCCTTGTCCCGAGACAACTTTACCTTTAATAGTATAGTTATGTCCTAAGAACAGATTTGCACCTTTGATATCACCAATTTTGAGTTTTGTTCTTATTTTATGAGAATGAACAGAATCACCCTCATGTGTCACCTCTTCGATTACAGTAACCTCTCCGTGAAACAAGGATTTCAAATCTTCAAAAGAGTATTTTCTGTTTTTTCCAAAGTGAAAATCATAACCGACAACTATTTTTGAGAGTTTTGGAAATTTATCTTTTAAAAGCTGAACAAATTCTTCGCCGTTAAGATGGCGAATCTCATCTAACTCCATATATAGTATAGGATGATGTGAAAAATGACTTCTCTCTTGTTTAGGTGTCAAATTTGCATAACCTGTTTCTATCACAACGATAGTTCCATTTTCGCCCAAAGCATCAAAAAGGTGCTGATGCCCGATGTGCATCCCATCAAAACCACCTATGGCTATGGCAGTACTATTTTTCATAGCAGTAACAGTATTCAAGGTTACCCTCCTTTCCAGTTAATTTAGATGGTGACTTTAACATCAATTTCCACCTTTTTAATTCACATGCATCTTCAAATTTTTGCATCGCTCTCTCTATGGCTTTTTCATCAAGGACTACACCGTTGTTATCTCTTTTTGCTTCGCGTCCTACTTCAAACTGAGGTTTAAAAAGCAAAATAATCTTGTCATGAGAGAGTCTGTCTACATCATCCAAAATATTTAACAAAGAGATAAAAGAAACATCACTGACAACTAGGTCAAACTTTTTATCGCTCTCAAATTTTCTGATATCACAGCTCTCATAAGAGTGCACTCTGCTGTCATTTTTCAAGCTTACATGTAACTGTTCCTTTCCTACATCAACCGCACTCACTTCTCGTACTCCATACTCTAGCAGTACCTGAGTAAATCCGCCTGTTGAGGAACCGATATCCAAAGCAACCTTGTCTTTTACATCCAGCTTCAGCTCTTCTAAAAAAGCACTGAGTTTATGGGCGGAACGGGATACATACTCTTTATGTTCTCCTACTAAAACCTCATCACTGTTATCAAGCTTATAAGAACTCTTGAGTATTGTTTTCCCATTGACACTTACAAGAGCGTCTTTTATGAGTTCCTGAGCTTTATTTCTGCTTCCAGCCAAACTTTTTTCAACTAAATAATTATCCAGCCTACTCAAAGTAACATCTCTTTCATCTCTTCTTCGGTGATGCACTTAACACCCAAATCCATTGCTTTGTCATACTTGCTTCCGGCATCTTCGCCATAGATAACAAAGTCTGTTTTTTTACTGACACTTCCTGAAACTTTCGCACCAAGGTATTCTAGTATATCTTTAATCTCTCCGCGGGATTGACTCATGGTTCCGGTTAAAACAACAGTTTTTGCTTTAAACGGATTTTCCTGCGCTTCCTCTTTTTGAATTGGTTCTAACGGTTTTAAAATATCTTGAAGAGTCTGTATCGTATCTCTGTTTACCCGTACAAATTCCAGAACAGACTCAGCCATTTCTTCGCCTATTCCATCACATGTAACTATCTGCTCTTTTGTGGCATCTATGAAACTGCTTCCAAAGTTTTCACTCAAAGTTTTGGAAGCAACCTCTCCTACATGTTCAATCCCCAGAGAGTTTATGAAACGCCAATATTCACACCCTTTTGCATTTTCTAGAGAGTTTAAAAGGTTTTGAGATTTTTTCTCTTTAAAACCCTCAAGAGACAAAAGTTTATCCAGAGTCAAATCAAATAAATCTACCACACTTTTAACAAGTCCGGAAGTGAAAAGAGCCTCCACTATCTTGTTTCCTAAACCGTCAATATTTAAACATGGCTTTGAAGCAAAGTAGATGATGGAGTTTACTATTCGAGCCTCACATGTAAGGTTTTGACATTTCAGTAGAACCCCTTCATCTAAAAGTTCACTGGAACAAACGGGGCAAAGTGTCGGTCGTATGTAGGGAACTTGTGAGCCATCTCTCTCATGCGTCAGAACTTTAATGATTTTAGGGATAACATCTCCGCTTCTCAAAATAATCACCTTGTCATGTATGCGAATATCTTTTCTGTCTATCTCATCAAAGTTATGAAGTGTCGCTCTCTCAACTATGACACCGTCAATGTCAGTCGGCTCAACAATTGCAACCGGAGTGACAGCACCGCTTCTGCCAACCTGCAAAACTATCTCTTTTAAAGTTGTTATCTTCTCAACTGCCGGAAACTTGTAGGCAACTGCAAAACGGGGAACTTTCACTGTGTAGCCCATGTCAATCTGAGAAGCTATCTCATCCACTTTTATAACCATGCCATCAAGCATCATAGAGTAGGAATCTCTATCTTTTTTCATCACTTCATAGATTGTCTCGATTTCGTCAAAACCTTTACATGTAGAGCGCTGTGGAGGTTTTCTAAATCCAAGTTCATAAATGTAATCCATTTTTTCACTTAGAAGTTTGTGTGGCAGTGAATTCTCTCCGACACCGTATGGTAAAAAGACTAAGTTTCTTGCAGCTGTAATGCTGGAATCAAGTTGTCTAAGACTTCCTGCCGCTGCATTTCTAGGGTTTGCAAAAACAGCCTCACCTTTTTTTAATCTCTCGTTATTTATCTTTTCAAATTCATCTTTGAAGATTACAACTTCTCCGCGAATCTCTATTTTTTCTTTGTGTGCAATTGTGAGAGGAACGGAGCGGATAGTCTTCACATTTTGAGTTATAAGTTCGCCGATTGTTCCGTCGCCTCTTGTTATCCCTTGAATCAATTCTCCATTTTCATAGATAAGGTTTAAACTTGCTCCGTCATACTTGGGTTCGCAGTAAAATGAGATATTTTTATCCAGCTTGTAAGTTTTTGTGAGCCATTTTTGCAAATCCTCTGCATCAAAAATATCTTCCAAACTCCACATTCTTGTAAGATGAGGAGCTTTGACAAAGCCATCGCTCACAATATCCCCGACTCTTTGGGTAGGAGAGTTTTGTAAAATCTTATCGTGATTTGATATTTCATACTCTACAACTTCATGATAAAGCTTGTCATAAACCTCATCAGTCGTTAAAGGATCATCAAGAACATAATAATGGTGAGAGTAAAGGTTTAGTTTTTCTACTGCTTTTTTATAATCATCAAAATTCATCTAATTTCCACTTGTAGTTTTAAGAGATGCAATTTTATCTCAAAGTTACTGTTATTTAGCTCTGTTTTGAAACAATTGTGCCACCTCAGTCATAACACCTATAAGTTCATCTTTAGTTTCAAATTCAAGTACAACTTTATTTCTTACATCTTCGGTTAATGGCGGAAAATCAAAAACAAGTACAAACCCTTTTATCTTTACCTTGTCCCCGCTCATCTCAATCCATTCCAAAGACATCTCGGCAACTTCTCCATGCATATCCACAACGGCAGCCGGATAAAGCCTTGTAACTTTAGACAAATCCAAATCACCTAATTTTGATTTATATATCATGATTTTTCCTTTTTAATTCTTTGTTAAAATGGCTTATAATTTCTTCACTTGAGCCTCTAAATAGTATTTTTGATGCATGTTTTTGTATTTGATAATCATACATCGGGTCATAATATTCTCTTAAAAGATATTCTATCCATTCCTTATACATGTCAAGTGTTCCGTTGTTTACCTGCTCTTGCATTGCCTTATCAAAGATATCGCACATTATTTTATATCTTTGACTTCCAATTCTTTTGCTTATACGCTTCATTGCATCTTGGATATCATTTTTCCATTCGGATAGATAATCATCTTGAAATACATTTTTATAATTTTCTTGTGCACTTACTATGTACTCGCTAAATGTTATTTCTACTCTCTCTTGCGTCGGTGTTTCCAATATCACGAGAGGAGCTTGTGATAAATAAGTTGCAAAGTTTTTTGGAATATATAAGCTTCCAACAAACTTGCCCTCATCTTCAAACAGCAGATGTTCAAACCCTTTATCTAACTTTTGAATCAAATTGTACGCTAAATTATTTTCAAAATCTATCTGAGTAGGCTGTGGTGTTATTTGTCTGCCAAAAGAGGAGCCTCTATGATTTGCTAATCCTTCCAAGTCTATAGCATTTTGTATTTTTTTTAAAAATATTGTTTTGCCGGAACCTGTACGACCGCCAAGAATAATAGGTTTAAAATGTTTGGGCGATTCTTCAATCTCATTCATCAGAAAGTTTCTAAATGCTTTATATCCGCCTTTTAATCGGACTATATCTTTTTGTGTCTCACCAATCCACTCTTGTGATATTTTAGAACGCTGTCCGCCTCTAAAACAGTAAAGCATCGCCTTTGGATTTAGCTCCATAAAATCAGACCATGCCTGCACCCTCTGTGCTTTTACATCTCCGCTGACAAGTTTATGTCCGAGTTTTACAGCCTCTGCATTTCCCTCTTTTTTATACTTTATACCAACTACATGTCGTTCTTCATCATTCATGAGGGGTAAGTTTACGGCATGTGGAAATGCCCCTTTTTTAAACTCTACTGGAGCACGGACATCTATAAGCGGCGTATTATTTAAAACTATCGATTTAAAATCGCTGCTTTGAGCAAAATTTGACATCTATACAACTACCACCGAATATTCTTTTTTTGCTGTTGTTTCCCCTATGGCTTCAAGAGTCAAACCTGCTGTTTTTGATAACTCAAAAAACTGTTCCAAACCTGTTTTTTTGACAATCACCAATAAACCGCCAGAAGTCTGAGGATCACACAAAATCTCTCTTTGTTGTTGTGTCATCTCACTGATTTTAGAACCGTAGCTCACAAAATTTTTACGAGAACCTCCGGCAATACATCCAAGCAGTCTATACTTTTCTATATTTGGAAGCAGCGGAACTTTGTCAAACCATACAGTCGCACTTATTTTGCTTGCTTCACAAATCTCAACCAAATGTCCAAGAAGACCAAAACCTGTGACATCCGTCATGGCAACGACATCCTCAAGCTGTGCGAAATCTGCACCGATTTTGTTCAGAGTTGTCATCGCTTTTATGGAGTGTTCTAGATGTCCATCCTCTATCTTTTTTTGTTTTTGCGCTGTAGACAAAATCCCGATTCCTATAGGTTTCGTGATGAAAATCAGACAATCCTCCTGCGCATTTGAGTTTTGCATGATGTTTTTATTCTCAACTAGTCCTGTAACTGCAAGCCCGAATATCGGTTCAGGAGAATCTATAGAATGTCCTCCTGCAAGGGGAATCCCTGCAGCTTCACAGATAGAGCGTCCCCCATCAATCACCTCTCTTGCAACATCTGCCGAGAGTTTATCGATTGGCCAGCCGAAGATGGAGATAGCCATCAATGGTTTTCCGCCCATGGCATAAATGTCACTCAGTGCATTTGTAGCCGCAATCTGACCAAAGGTAAAGGGGTCATCCACAATCGGCATAAAAAAGTCTGTAGTAGAAAGAACAGAAGTTCCATTTCCAAGATCATATGCCGCCGCATCATCTTTGTTGGCATGACCTACTAAAAGCTGCGGATACGCGATAGTTTCCCTTGTAGTTTGCAGTATCTCATCAAGCAGCATTGGTGAGATTTTGCATCCGCACCCTGCTCCATGACTATATTCTGTAAGTTTTACTGATTCCATTTTTTGCCTTATGTTTTGCTATACTTCTTCATAAATTTTACGAATTATACCACCGAGAGATTAAAAGTACGAAGGACTTTCATGATAGAAATACCTAATTTTAAAACTTTAAATATTCTACATGTAGTCTGTGACTACAATGGAACTATCGCAAAAGACGGGCTTGTTTTACCTGAAATCAAAAATTTGTTCCAGCAGTTATCGAAGCACTACACTTTACATGTTATTACCTCAGATACTTTTGGAAGCGTTCATGCACAGCTCAAAGATTACGACACAAGTATTAAAGTCCTCACAAGCGATGATCATACATGGGAAAAAGCAGATTATATCGACTCGCTTGGAGCAGAAAACTGTGTTGCTTTAGGCAATGGAAACAACGATAAAGAGATGCTTTTGTTAGCATCTGTCGGAATTGCAGTTATTGGTGACGAAGGTTGTTCAAAAAACGCTCTCTTAAACGCCGATATTATTTGTAAAAATATTTCAGATGCACTCTCTTTGTTGACGAATACAAAGCGCTTAACTGCAACTCTAAGAAGTTAAGTCCTCTTTGTTGAGGGTTTTATTCATCTCCCCTTTTCTCATTTTTACAAATGCTAAAAAGCCAAAAATAGTTCCAATAATTATAAATAAAGTACCCCACAAATCATCTCTTAAATATGCCATTATTACCCAGCAAATATCGGCAAATAAATAAACTATAACAGCTTGATAAATTTTACCTTTATATGTCAAATATGCACCAATATTTAAAAGTATCCCACCTAAAATAGCAAATGTCATGATATATCCTTGATATTTTGAGTTTTAAGTATCCACGAAAAGTAGATTGCACCGATTAGAAATCCTGAGCCTAAAATAACTGTTATAAATTCTAACGAGAAACTATTTGAAGCTAAAAAACCTATCATTAAAGATGTTAATGCCGCAGAGCTTAAAAATAACATGTCATTGTATGCAACAATTCTTCCATAATACTTTTGCTCAATATTTTTTTGAAGTAAAGTGTAGCTGTACGACCAAAGTGTTGTAGTAAAAAGTCCTACTATTACACTTGCTGCTAGAGACAGATAAAAATCATGCATCATAAAAGCCCAAAGCCACACAGCCAATGCTTGAAATACAAAAAGATAAACTACTCTTTGATTATTTATCCATTTTCCTAAAATAATCGGCCCTATAACTAAGCCAAGCGCTCTTGAAGCATGTAAGAGTCCAAGGGCCAATGAAGTCGCAATTATGGAAGCATAGTATTTATCAACCATAAGAGCAACCAATGCATCAAACGCCGTAAGCCCTACAAAAGCATGAACCAACATCAAATGCATGGCATGTGGAACTCTTTTTAAATATCTAAATG
>CALCGG010000132.1 GCA_937900945.1 uncultured Sulfurimonas sp.
GAGAGTTCGAACCTCTCCTCGTCCACCACTGAAGAATCTCTATAAATTCAAAAAATAAAATTTAAACGACTGCAATAAGCTTTTTCTCATACTAACTTCACATATTTATTGTACATGTAGCTATTTATACAAATGGTTTAGATAAGTTTTTTTGCTACTATAGATAACACATAAGGGATGTTAAGTCCATCGTTATTATAACCCTCATCTTTGCAGGATTCACACTTGTCTCCCATGGGGCAGACGTCGTTTTCTAGTAACTCGTCTAATGTAGTGAAGTTGTTCTCTTTTATGCATTCGGCTATATCTCTGACACTCAAATCATTACAACCACATATTATGGTATTCAAATCTATCATGATTGACTCCGTATAATTTTATAAATCTGTATTTTAATCTCTTATTGTCAATGCTGGCTTAATTTCAGTATATATCGCCAATTCAAGTAGTAAGGCTAAGCTGTTTCATAAGATTTTATAATTGTATTAAAAAATACTTCTGCAGATATTTTATATCAGAGTATTTCAAAGTTGACTTTTAACTAGTTAATTAAGTTATTTTTTGATATTATCAGTTAAATAAATAAGGAGTGCATGTAGTGTTCAAACGAAAGCGGATAGACCAGCTTCATATAAATTCTACTTTTGTTGTTCCGGATAAAAAAGAAGCACTTTCTTATGTTTTGTTAGATAAACGGTTTTTACATGTTGGTGACATTATAAATTTTAATCTATATTTTAAAAGAGAACTAACGCAGATGTCTCTTTTTTTACAGAGTGATACAGTAATAGATCAGGCACAAAAACAAAGACTCCAGCAGGTAGAGCAAATTTTTGCATCCAATTCCGAATATCATAAATATGAAATTTTTGTAGAAAGTCGTCTTCAAAATCTTCTTCATGATACATCACTGACTATGGATGAAAAAACTGAAATTATTTATACTTCAAGCACAAAACTGACACATTCACTTTATGATAATCCAGATGCTTTGGAAAATTCACAACGTTCTGAAAAAATTGTAACACCTATTTTACAAAGCATCATATATAATGATTATACAGTGGCTTCATACATGAAAATAATTGAACATGACTATTACACACATACACACTCTTTAAATGTGAGTATTTACACGCTATGTTTGGGTGCAGAGTTGGGATTAAAGGAAGAAGAATTAATCTCTTTGGGCAGAGCAGGTCTTTTGCATGACCTTGGCAAAAGTAAAATCAAATATGAAGTTATAAATAAAAATGGAGTACTGAGCCAAGAGGAATTTCAAGAGATGAAAAAGCACTCATCATTTGGATATGATGCAGCCTTAAATATTGGTATAGATGACAAAGATATATTAGATGGGATTCGGCATCATCATGAAAAGCTTGATGGTAAGGGCTATCCAGATGGACTCAAAGCTCATGAGATAAGCTTATTCCCACGAATAATAGGTATTTGTGATATATTTGATGCATTAACAACTAAACGATCGTATAAAGAATCTATGCACTCTTTTAATGCACTTCAAATAATGAAACTCGAAATGAATACCCATTTAGATATGAACATTTTAGATGTTTTTATAAAAATGCTTCACGAATAGTTGTAAAAGATTTGATATAATTATAAAAAATAAAATCATGGATTATAGTGAATATGAATAAACTTGTAATATCAACAAACGAAGTAATTATAATTAATATGCTTCTTCATTATAAATTTCTAACAGTTACACAATTATCTAAGCTTTTGAAGATTGATCTTGATACAGTTTTTTTACAAACACTAGAAGAAAAACACTTTATAAAATCACTTAAACTTAAAAATTCTACTATTGAATTGGAGAATATTTATTTTGCAATACCAAATACACAGCTTGATATTGATAATAAAAGATATTTTCAAGATATAGATTTAAGGCAACTGAGCATTACGAAGCAAGATTATTTTCATATTTATTATACGGTTAATTACCACATACTCTTTGACACATATACTAAGTCCCGCAATATAGAAATCAACTATTTCAGTTCCTACTTTGACACTTTTAAAAATAAGACTAAAAAAAATGAATTGGAAGTGAGCGGAAGGTATCAGCTAAACTCAGGTGATTACATTATCCCCAATGCAACAATGAATTTTACCCTTCCATCAGGGGATGAATACATTTATGCACTTGATCTTTTTTGTGACCATCAGATTGAAGGTATTGTTGAACGTGTCACTAAATACAATCAAGTATTGATTGAAAATGTCTATAAACTGGATCGTATTGTTTTTATTTTTGAAGACAATATCACTAAAGATCAGGGCGTTGAGCATATTTTGGATTCCAATATTCTTCGTAATCATAAAAATAATTTTATTTTTAAAACTGTGAAAAATATGGAAGAGGATTTTAGTTTACATTGGATGCTTTTTTATTCTAATGATAAAATCAATTTTTTAAGTCAACTTGCTCAAGTAAAAAAAGAACTTGATATTGAAGCCCTTGCAGATTCTAAAAGTCCTGCGCTAGAGTCAAAAACTAGTCCTGATGAAGCAGAAGCTGAAATAGTAGAAGAAGAATTTGTAGAAGCTGAAGTGGAGGAAGTAGAACAAAAAAAACAACAATCAAAAGAAGAAAAAGAGCCGATATTGAAGCAAAAATCTTCCAGTTTTTTTGATCAGGCTTTTAGAGATTCGGCCATGATTTTTGTAGAAAATACGGCATTATTCATTTATTTGCTTGCGGGTGTTGCCGCCTTTGTTGTCTCAGCGTACATGGAAATGATTGCTTTTGATAGTTTTTATCCAGGATTTTTACTCATTTCTGTGGTGATGGTTATTGCTTTTGAAGTGGCAAAAGTCGGAACTATTTTTATGCGGGTTTATATTAAAAATTCAAAAACAGAATTGAGCAAAATAACTCTCAAGATTCTTGGCAGTATTTTTATCCCTTTACTCTTTGGTTTGTCTATTATATCTTCCATGGCAGTGACAGCGGATAAACTTGAGAGCCCACATGCCGAAGAACTTAAAAAAGAGTCTATTAAAAAAATTCAAACCGAATATGATGATATCGTCTCATTGACAGAAAAAGATCATCTCAGAAGAACAGAACAGCTTAAACAAGACTTTTTTGAAAAAATCGCTGAATTTGAAGGCAGAAAAAAAGAGGTCATAGCAGATAAAGATGCTCAAATTGAAAAACAAAAGACAGTGTATGGTGAAGATGGCAAGACATGGAAAGGTTCAAAATATGAAGAACATATCAAAGAGCGTACAACATTAATCGATGAGTTTGCTAAAGAGCGAATGCAGCTAGAACATCTTTACAATGATCAGATTGAACAAGAGTCTGAACAATACAGAAAAGAAAAGAAAGAGGATTTACAATATAAAACACAAAATTTAAGTTCAGCTGAGAGTGAAGTGTTGGCTAATTCCTGGCAGGCACAAAATGAGATGGTACGCTCCTTTATAAAAGTAGTCAATCATGGATTTCACCTTGGTTTAAAAGAACTGGATTTTATTTTTATGCTTTCTATTTTGGTGAGTATCTTACTGGAACTGACGATTTATAAAGTATTCTCAAACATTGCTGTAGCCTATACCATACAAAAAAAGATAGTAAGGAAAGAGTTTTGAGGCTGAAATTATTGCATTTTCAGTCACTTGTTAATATACTTTTTGTATAATCCCCCAAATTTAATACCAAACCCAGTTAACCAATACACTTTAGAAGTGCATTGGTTAACTGGGTTTGGTATAACCAACAAAAGGATACTTTTTCATGGAAATTGTAAGTCAACTATTACCCTTCGTATTTTTAATCGCAATTATGTACTTCGTAATTATTCGCCCGCAACAAAAAGAGGCTAAAGCAAGAAAAGAGATGATTGAAGCTCTTAAAAAAGGTGACAAAGTAGTTACTAACGGTGGCTTTATCGTGACTGTATATAAAGTTGAAAACAACTTTTTCAGTGTTAAGATGAACGATGATGTTATCACTAAGCTTACAAAAGATTCTATCACTAGAAAGTATGAGGATGAAGCTTAATTATCGCATAGTTGTATTCGCATTAGCGATAGTTTTTGGATTAGTTTTTTCTGCTCCATCTCTTTTACAGATGCAAGAGGGAAAAAAAGTTACATTAGGTCTTGATCTTCAGGGCGGTTTATACATGTTGCTTGGTGTAAAAACTGATGAAGCGACTGCATCGCGTATCAAGTCTATAGCTGCAAGTATTAAACATTTCAGTGAAAAAAAAGATATTCTTGTTGATAATTTTAAGTTTGATGAGAATGGTGTTTCTTTTGCACTTTTAGATAGTGATGACATTAAAACTGTAAAAGAGTTTTTAGATAAAGTCGAGGGTGCCAAAGTAATTGTTGATGGTGAACATTTATCTTTGACTTTATCTCCTGCAGAGATAGAAAAAACTAAAAAGCAGTCAGTTGACCAAGCGATTGAGACTATACGAAATAGACTGGACCAGTTTGGTTTGACTGAGCCTATTGTCGCACGACAGGGCGAAGAAAAAATACTTGTTCAATTGGCAGGTATCAAAACTCAAGAGGAAGAACAGCGTGCAAGAGAGCTGATCTCCCGTGCCGCAAAGCTTGAACTTATGGCTGTCGATGAAGATAAGGCCGGCCGTGTTTACACTATGAGTTATGCTGATGCAGCATCTTACGGTGATTTGATTTTAGAAGATTCCAATAATCCTCAAATCAAATATCTCGTCCATGAAATACCAATACTTGACGGTGGCATGCTGACAAATGCGTCTATGGGATTCGATCAAAACAACCGTCCTTTGATAAACTTTTCTCTCAATGCTGAAGGTGCTGAGATTTTTGGAGACTTCACAGGTAAAAATGTTGGAAAAAGATTAGCTGTTGTTTTAGATGGTAAGGTATATTCTGCACCGAATATCAACGAGCGCATCGGCGGCGGCAGCGGTCAGATTTCCGGCAGTTATACTGTAATGGAAGCGAAAGATTTAGCTATTGCTCTTCGTTCAGGTGCTCTTTTAGCGCCGATATATCTTATGGAAAAACGCTCAGTCGGACCAAGTTTGGGTGCTGACAGTATTAAAGCTAGTATGATAGCCCTTATTGGGGGTTTTATTTTAGTAATTATATTTATGGTTGTTTATTACAGAATGGCTGGTGTTATTGCAAATGTTGCTCTTGTTGCTAACTTATTTATCATTTTGGCGGTCATGGCGCTCTTTGGTGCAACACTTACCCTTCCTGGTATGGCAGGTATAGTCTTAACCGTCGGTATGGCAGTTGATGCAAATGTTATCATCTCTGAGAGAATTCGTGAGCTTATTTATGAAGGTAAATCCATGCATAAAGCCATAGAAGATGGATATTCAAATGCTATGAGAGCTATTTTGGATGCGAATATTACTACGCTGATTGCTGCTGTTGTTCTTTATGTTTATGGAACCGGAGCCATTAAAGGGTTCGCAATTACCATCAGTATAGGTATTTTAGCATCTATGCTTACTGCAATATTGGGTACGCACGGAATCTATCAGATGTTAGAGTCAAAGATACAAAAAAGTAAAAACAACCGTTTTTGGTTTGGGATTAAGGGTTAATTATGGAATTTTTTAAATATACAAAAACCTTTACCTTTATGCAAAGGTCTAAAATTGCTATCATTATTTCTATACTTTTAGTTTTATCCTCTTATGTTATTTTAGCAACCAAAGGTCTCAACTATGGTGTTGACTTTGCCGGCGGAACTGTTGTTCAGGTGAAGTATGATAAAGCTGCACCAATTGATGAGATGAGAAAA
The DNA here is from genome assembly GCA_937900945.1 of uncultured Sulfurimonas sp. Taxonomy (GTDB): domain Bacteria; phylum Campylobacterota; class Campylobacteria; order Campylobacterales; family Sulfurimonadaceae; genus Sulfurimonas. Next base: position 5,795 of record CALCGG010000132.1, read on the forward strand.
AAGCTTAAATCAAATGATATTTTTGACGGCTCATCCATAAGTGAATTTGGCTCAGCCGAAGAAGTTGTGATTCGTATGAAAACTACAACAGGCAATGTGACTGTAGATATTGGAGATCTTACAAGACAAGCACTTCAAGGTACCGGAAACTATGAAATCCGCCGTGTTGATATAGTTGGTCCCAAGGTTGGAAGTGAGTTAAAAGAAAAAGGTATAATGTCTCTTCTTTTGGCAGTTATAGGGATTTTGATCTATGTGGCATTTCGATTTGAGTGGAGATTTGCAGTTGCCTCTGTTGTAGCACTTGTTCATGATGTTTCAATCTCCTTAGGTGCTATTGCTCTTATAGGAATAGATGTAAATTTAGATGTTTTAGCTGCGATTTTAACTATACTTGGGTACTCTTTAAATGATACAATCATAGTCTTTGACCGTATTCGTGAGGGTATTACAAGTTCTAGAAATGTGGAGTTGGCTGAGACTATTAATGAATCAATCACAAGAACACTGGCTAGAACAACTCTGACATCACTTACAACTTTCTTTGTTGTATTTACTCTGTTTATGTTTGGCGGAGAGATTATTCACGCCTTTGCATTTACGCTTTTAGTCGGTATCGTAATTGGAACTTATTCCTCTATCTTTGTCGCTTCACCTATACTTTTATGGTTTGGTTTTGATGTGAAAAAGTATCATAATAAGCTTGCCGAAAAAGCAAAAAGAGAAGATGAAAAAGAAAAGATGAGAGCTCAGTTCGAATCTGGAGTTATGTAGTTTTTACATAGCTCTCATCTCTCAGCGTAAGCTGAAGCTTTAGTGTCTGAATATAAGCTGGACTTTGTTCAGATTGTATGAGAATAAAGAAATAAAGCTCAGTTCGAATCAGGAGTTATGTAAGAAATTAGGTTGGTCTATTTTTTCAAATTTTAAAAAATAGACAATCCTGTTTTAGTAGTAAAAAGCTCTAGAGCTTTAGTTCCAGCGAGGGAATTTCCATTGGCATTTAAGCCTGGAGACCAAACACATATTCCCATAACTTCGGGAACAACAGCGACTATGCCACCTCCAACTCCACTTTTCCCCGGTAAACCTACATTAAAAGCGAAATCTCCTGAAGCATCATAGTGTCCACATGTAAGCATAACCGCATTTATCCGTTTTGATTGTGAGGCAGTTATATATATTTGACCAGTTACAGGGTCAACTCCATCATTGGACAGATAAAGCATAGCCCTTGAGAGCATTTTTGTATTCATCTCAATAGCACAATGTTTAAAGTATGTTCCAACAACATCTTCTACTTTGTTATCAAGATTATTAAAACTTTTCATCAGGTTTGCTAATGCAAGATTTCTAAATCCATGCTCCATCTCAGATATTGCGACAACATCACTAGAATCAATTGTTTTGTCATCAGAGATGGCTCTTATGAACTCCAAAACCTCTTCATAAGCAGTTTCATCATTTCCATAATGATTTATAAGTGCATCTGTCACATTAATAGCGCCGGCATTTATGAAGGGGTTTCTCGGTTTACCTTTCTCGTATTCAAGTTGCACAAGAGAGTTGAATGGATTTCCAGATGGCTCAAGTCCGATACGCTTATACAAATCGGTACCATAAAACTTAAGGGCCAATGTAAATGTAAAAACTTTTGAAATACTCTGAATAGAAAAGAGTGTATCTGCTTTACCGACGCTGTACTGTGTCCCATCAAAAAGTGTCAGTGTCATTGCAAATTGTTTAGGATTGACCCCAGCTAGGGCTGGGATATAGTTAGCAACTTTTCCATCACCCAGTAAAGGAAAAACTTCCTCTGCTATTTCATTGATTATTGACTGATAGTCCATACATAAATCCTATTTGGTAAAATCAATCTAATTATACCTATGTTTTACTTGCTGAATTTAAGAGTACTTTATCTACGCTCGAATGCTTCAGGATTTTATTCAGTCACTACTTAAGATATTTTTTGTATAATCACTCTAATTTTTATCAAAGTAAAGGCACAGCTATGGATTGGGGCAAAGTAATATATGTATTTTTCTCGTTGATGAGTGTAACATCAATCGCAGGTTTTTTGTATGAGCATAGTGCAGTGGCACTTTTTGTTGCAGGTAGTTTAAACCTAGTTTCTACCTTTTTAAAGATAGGTGTCAGGAATTTACTTTCAGCTGAACTTTTAGCATCATCTTTAGTTGCTGATTTGCATCTAATTCCTGCATTTATTTATCTGGAAGTTGTTGGAAATGTTGATTGGGCAATTGCTCTTGCAATCGGCGCTTTAATAGCAAATATATTTTCTATGGGTCTTGTATACATAGAAAGCTCAAAAATACATGACGAATATTAGGAAAGTTTTTTGGAATACAGCGCACAAACAATAGAAAAAAAATGGCAAGAATATTGGAAGCAAAACAAAAGTTTTGAACCAAGCGAAGATTTTACCAAAGAAAAAAAATACATATTAAGCATGTTCCCGTTTCCAAGCGGGCGACTTCATATGGGACATGTAAGAAATTACTCAATTAGTGATGCTTTTGCACGTTACCATCGTCAGCAAGGCAAAAATGTACTTCATCCGATAGGCTTTGACAGCTTTGGTATGCCTGCTGAGAATGCGGCTATCAAAAATGGTTCACATCCTAAGGGTTGGACATACGACAACATAGACTACATGAAAAAAGAGTTTTATGCCCTTGGGTTTTCATTTTCACGTGAGAGAGAAATGGCAACAAGCGATGAACTTTACACAAAGTTTGAACAATCATTTATCATCGATATGTTTGAAAAAGGTTTGCTTTACCGTAAAAAAGGTCTTTTGAACTGGTGTCCGCATGACCAAACTGTTTTGGCTAACGAGCAGGTGGTTGAGGGTTGTTGCTGGAGATGTGACACTCCGATTGTCAAAAAAGACATGAACCAGTATTACTTCAAAATCACTCAGTACGGTGATGAGTTGCTGAATGATTTGAAAAAACTTGAAGGTGGTTGGCCTAAGCAGGTTTTAACTATGCAGGAAAACTGGATAGGTAAATCAAACGGTTTAGCGTTTGATTTGTTTTTTGATGAAGAATCGTCTGCTAAATTAAACAATACTTTTAAAAGTTTTGATGTATTTACAACAAGACCGGACACTATTTACGGTGTGAGCTATACTGCTTTGGCTCCTGAACATGAGATAGTTACCTACATGATAGAGAACTCACTTTTACCTGATGATGTTATTTCCCAAATCAAAAAGATGAAGACAACTTCTTCTATTGACAGACAAAAAGAGAAAAGCGGTGTGCCTCTGAAGATAGAAGTACTTCATCCGCTAACAGGCAAAAAGATTCCTGTCTGGGTGGCTAACTTTGTTCTTATGGATTATGGTTCTGGCGCTGTCATGGCTGTTCCTGCGCATGACGACAGAGATTTTGACTTTGCTAAAAAGTACGACTTGCCTATACACGCAGTCATCAAACCATTTGATGGCGAAGTAAGTTTAGACTCAGCATTTACTGAAGTTGGAGAGCTTTTTAACTCAGGTGAATTTGATGGACTTAACTCTAAAAAATCTCAATACAATATAATCAAATATTTTGAAGAAAATAATATAGGGAAAAAAACTACTAACTACAAACTCAAAGACTGGGGGGTAAGCCGTCAGAGATATTGGGGTGCTCCTATCCCTTTTGTTCACTGTGATGATTGTGGTCTGGTTATGGAGAAGAAAGAGAACCTTCCAATAGCTCTTCCCGAAGATGTAGAGATAACAGGCGAAGGCAATCCTCTTGATAATCATCCCACATGGAAGCATTGCAAGTGCCCTGCATGTGGTAAAGATGCGATTCGTGAAACTGATACTATGGATACTTTTGTTGAATCTTCCTGGTATTTTTTAAGATTTTGTGCATCACCTAAAAACTGGGAAAAAGAAGCGTTTTCACAAGAGCAGATAAAGTACTGGATGGGCGTTGACCACTACATCGGCGGGATAGAACATGCGATACTTCACCTTTTGTATGCAAGATTTTTTACGAAAGTTTTTCGTGATTTAGGCTATGTAGATTTTGATGAGCCGTTTGATAAGCTTCTGACTCAGGGGATGGTGCTCAAAGACGGTGCCAAGATGAGTAAATCCAAAGGCAATACTGTCGACCCTGATGCAATCATAGAAAAATTCGGTGCAGATACGGCAAGAATGTTCATCCTTTTTGCAGCTCCTCCGACACAGGAATTGGAGTGGAACGATAGCGGAGTTGAGGGTTCTCATAGATTTATAAAGAGATTTTTTACCAATTCAGGCAATGTTCTAAAAACAGACAAAATCCCAAAAATTGACCATGCCTCATTAAGTAAAGAAGAAAAATTTGCAAGAAAAAAAGTGTATGAAGCACTGGTTCGTGCAAATGATGTTTATAACGAAAGATATACATTTAACACTATGATTGCAGGTGTCATGGAAGCCATGAACGCACTCAATGTTCAGAATAATTCTGATGTTTGGAGTGAGGGGTACTGGATTTTAAGCTCAATCATGGAGCCTGTTATTCCTCATACATGTTGGGAAATAAGCAGTAAATATTTTAGTTTGAATAATTTATCCTCTCAAACGGTTATCGATGAAGTTTTTGTAGAAGACAGCATAAGTCTTGGAGTCTCGATTAACGGAAAAGTACGTGCACAAATAGAAGTTGCCTTAGATGAAACCAATGAAAATATTATCAGTATGGCAAAACAAAGTGTAGAAAAATGGTTAGAAGATAAAACAATAATCAAAGAGATTGTTGTTCCTAAAAAGTTAGTCAATTTGGTCATTAAAGGGTAGTTTTGAATAAATTTGCACATTACATAAAAAGTTTATTGTTGATTGTAATAATAGTATCTATGAGTGGATGTGGATATCAGCCAAGTTCAAAGTTTTCACGAAATATCCTTGGTGAGAAAATCAGTACAAGTATTGTGATCTCTTTACAGGATCCGGAAAATACCGTTATTATAAAAGATGCAGTTGACAGAGCTATTATCGAGGTTTTTCATGCTTCTCTAGTGGACAGGGCAAGTTCTGACACACATTTGATTTTAGCGATACAAAGTACCTCGTACACTCCTATTCAGTATAATACTGATGGTTATATTGTGAGTTATAGAATGACTGTAGCTTTGAGTGTTACAAAACAACATAATAACTTGAGCAAAAATTATTCAGTATCAGGGTCCTATGATTTTTCTGTTCAACCAAATGCAGTTGTGAGTGATTTAGAAAGATTTGATGCAATTAGACGTAGTTCTAAAAAAGCAATTGAATCATTTATCTCAAAAGTATCAGCAGAAGGTGCAAGAAAATCTAAAGTTGAGGAGTAATCATGACAGTAAAAAATATCATAAATAATGCTACAAAACGATTAGAATTAGAAGGCAAATTGCTAACTCCGGATTTTTATGCTGAAGCTTTTTGTAAGGAAGTTCAAAGAGCCGGCATGTCATTTGAAGATTGCTCACATGTAGATAAATTTGTTAAAACCCTCAACAAAGATTTTCAGCAAGAGTTAACTCAGTATAGAATTAAAACAATGGGTGAATTGTCTCGTTTTTTAATCTCTAAATTAAATAGAATAAATCCATCTCAAGCTTCAGAGATGCTCGAAGCACAGCGTGTTTTTACAAAAAGAGTTTTGCAGGTTGTAGAGGTGCTACACAACAAAGAAGCATCTGCTTTGGCTAAAAGAAGTGCTGAGTTATTGAATTCGGGAGCAACAACAGCCCAGATAGAGCAGTTTAGACAGCTTTGGGTAAATTTTATTACTACCTATGATGATTCCTTTTTACAAAGACTAAAGGCTATAGGGAATGTTGATAGCAGTGATCTGAAAAAAACTATAGAAAGCCTACACCTTTCATTGAACTCTTCAGATAAATTATCTTCTGGAGTAAATCTTTCCAGAATATCTTCTCTTATAATAGCATCTTTAGTCCCATCCATTGCATCGAGCGTGAACGAAGAGATTGCATCACTCAGTGAAAGAATAAAAGAAGATCCCTCTTTACTGGAAACAACCGGTGTTGAACAGGAGATTAAATCAGCGATTTCTCTTAGAATAGCCCTTGATAAACAGAGTGTAAGAGATATGATTACATCTTTGGACAGCGTACTTGATAAACTTTCCCTAAGACTTATCACGATGATTGAAAGATCTGATAATTCAACTATCGATATCCAGAATATTAAACAGGATTTAGAATCTTACAGTGATGATGCAAGCTCTAATTTTAATATTGCACATAAAAAACTACTGATGATAGCAGTAGCACTCGAAGAAAATACACAAGATTTAAGTAAAGATTTGAAAAATCATAATAGTGAAGTTGAAGCTTTAAGTAAAAAAGTTCATGAACTCGAACAAGAGCTGATAGATGTTAGAAAAGAGTCAAAAGAGGACTTTTTAACTAAGTTATACAATAAACGGGCTCTTGATGAATTTTTGGCTATCAAAGAGGCGGAATATGAAAGGTATGGGCATAATTTTTCTATAATCATGTTTGATTTGGATAGGTTTAAATCTGTAAATGATACCTATGGACATGAAGCCGGTGACGCAGTTTTATCGGCGTTTGCAAAAATACTGCAAAATGATGCCAGAAGTGTTGATATTGTTGGAAGATTCGGTGGTGAAGAGTTTATGGCGCTGCTCAGTGAAACTGAGACTAAAGGTGGTGTTATTTTTGCTGAAAAAGTAAGAGGGCATGTTGAAAAGGCACGTTTTATGTATAAAGGCGAGAGAATAAATGTTACCCTTAGTTGCGGAGTCTCCGAGCGAAAACTACACGCTTCGCTTCAAAATGCAATCAACTCTGCTGACGAGTATTTGTATCAAGCGAAGAGGGATGGCAGGAATCAGGTAGCGTATAAGAAGTGATACTGCAAGATTTTTTAGATGCAAAACCATTATATTATGATGAGATAGATTATGCCCGTATGCCAAAAATATACGAAAAGATTAAGTCTCATTTTACCAAAGTCAAAATCATACATTTAATAGGTACAAACGCAAAGGGTACAACAGGCCGTTTTCTTGCAAGTGCATTACATGCAAAAGGATATAAAACCGGTCACTTCACATCTCCCCATATATCTGCATTTAATGAAAGAATTTGGCTTGATGGTAAAAATATCAGCGATGGAGATTTAGAAGAGTCCCATCAAAAATTACTTACTCTTTTATCGGATGAGGATGCATCTTCTCTTAGCTACTTTGAATATACAACTTTTTTAGCCATGATAGCCTTTAAAGAGAGCGAGTATATTGTACTCGAAGCCGGTCTTGGCGGTGAACATGATGCTACTGCAGTCTTTGATAAAATCTTAACTTTAGTAACTCCGATAGGTATGGATCATGAAGCATTTTTGGGCAATACAATAACTGAGATAGCTACAACCAAAATGAATGCCATTCAAAATAACGCTATTTTGGCTTTTCAAAATAATGAAGATGTTTACCGTGCTGCTAGAAATATAGCTCTTAAAAAAGGGGTAAAAATTTACAATATAAATGACTATATTGATGAAAGAGATGAAATCAAAATACAAAATATTTCAAAACAACTTTCCTTGCCTCCCTATCTTCAAGACAATTTATCCCTGGCAATAAGTGCTTTGAAATTTTTAAATATAGAATACACTGAAAATGATTTTAATGATTCTAAATTATTTGGCAGATTAAGCAAGCTAAGCGAAAACATCCTAGTCGATGTCGGTCACAATGTATTAGCCGCTTCATCTATTTTAACTGCTTTATCAGGAGAAAAATATATATTGGTTTACAATAGCTATAAAGATAAAAATTATAAAGAGATATTGACTCTGTTGAAGCCGATTATACTACATGTAGAAATTATCGATATTCAGGATAAAAGAATAGTAGAAAAAGAGTTACTTCAAAGCACTTTAGAAGAGTTGGATATACAATACACACAATTTAAGAAGACCAATAAAGACTATAAGTATCTGGTTTTTGGCTCTTTTAGTGTTGTAGAAAAATTTCTAAATTTATATAAAAAATGATAAAATAAAGTTATACATAAACGATGAGCTTTTTAGTGAAGGATGTACGTTTTATGTCATTTAAAATAATTAAATAAAGGGAGATTATGAATAAACATTTTACAGTGACAATAAATGATGATAATGGGGTTTATCAGTTTAATCTTCATAAATTTGTGAAAAAAGTAATTATTTATAGTTTTGTCTTCTTGGTTTTTATTACATTATTTGCTGCCGGAACTATTTTATATCTTGATTATAGTGCTGATCAAATAGAAAATAAACGTGTTAAGGTGGAAATGGCATATGAAAATTTGAAAATAAAAAATTCAGATTTAGACAGCAGTATAAAAAAATCCCAACATTTACTTGATATGAAAAAGCAGGAATTAGATGAAATGTCTGACTCTTTGGCTGAAATAGAAGAGATGATAGGACTCTCAAATACAGAGAAAGTTCCATTAAAGGAGAGAATGTCTGAAACAAAAATAACGTCACAGCAAATGGCTACTTTGCTTCAGTTTATCCCAAATGGATCACCTATAGAATACAGCGGTATTACGAGTAAATTTGGTTTTAGAATTCATCCAACTTTAGATAGAAGAGAGTTCCATCGCGGCAGTGATATGAAAGCTGAGATGAATACACCTGTCTACGCTACAGCAGACGGCATGGTTGAATTTGCAGGAATGCACAAAAAAAGTGGCTATGGAAATTTGATAATATTGCAACACAATTATGGGTTTAAAACTTATTTCGGCCATTTAAATAAAGTTGTGATAAAATCAGGACATTTTATAAGAAAAGGGGAACTTATTGCATATACAGGCAATACCGGTATGAGCAATGGTCCCCATCTGCATTATGAAGTTAGATTTACATCTAGAGCTATCAATCCATTTTGGTTTATAAAGTGGGATATAAAAAATTATAGTGAAATTTTTGAAAAGGAACAGACAATACCATGGCAATCTTTAATAGCAGCAACAGCGAACATCAAGGTACAAAAACCGACACAACCACAACTATTATCACAGTTGGCTCTACCATCAAAGGTGAAATGAACCTTACTTGTAACTTATATGTAGATGGAGAGTTTGAAGGTGTAATCAACTCCCAAAAAGATGTGAATATAGGTAAACAAGGTCACATCAAAGGCGAGATAGTAACTCAAAGATTAGTAGTCCAAGGTTACGTAGAAGGTACTGTTAACGCACAAAGGGTTGAGATTAAAGCCGGCGGAAAGCTAAACGGTACTGTAGAATCTACGGAACTTGTTATAGAAGCCAAAGGTATTTTTGAAGGAACCAGTGTAGTGAAAAATCTAGATACACTTCCTGTTAAGTCTTAAGTAAATAAATCATAAAAAAAGAAGAATATGTCCCAAACTGCTTTATTCCAATATTTTAAAACTGAGCAAAATCAGAATCTTGAAATCCTTATCTGTGAAGATTCTAAGGAAGCTGGAGAGCTTAAAAATGTAGCGAATTTTTTTAAAAAAGATGTGCTTGTTTTTCCAGACTTTCGTCCTAGTTACGGAGATGATTTACGCTCCTATAAAGAAGAGTTACATCACCTTTTTTCAAGCCTAAGAACTTACTACAGTGCTAAGAAAAAACCTCTTATTATATCACCTCTTAAAACTCTACTTTTTTACATGCCAAAAGAGGAATTTTTAAAATCAACTTCCATAGAGTTTGGAGAAAAGTTAGATTTAAATGCATTTAAAGAGCGGATGCTTTTTTGGGGTTACAACTTTGTAGATATGGTGCAGGTTGAGGGAGAAATATCTTTTCGCGGTGACATTATAGATATTTTTACACCTTCAAGTGAAAATCCTATAAGAGTTTCCCTTTTTGATAATGAGATAGAACAGATTAAATTTTTTGAGCTGGAGTCTCAAAGAACGTTAAAAGATGAACTAGAAAGTTTTGTAATAACAAGTGCCTTTTATTCTTTAAATGAAGAAGAGTTTAATGTTCTAAATGAGAGAGTGCTGAACTCTGAATTTGACTGTTTATCAAAAGATGTGGCTTCGCTTGGATATTGGCACTTAGAAGATTACGCTTCAAATTTCTTAGAAGGTAAAAATGCAAAACTCTCAAGAGAGCTAAATAACCTTTTAAAAGATGCTTATGGGATTAATAATCCTACTGTTTCAAGAGAGTGTTTTAATCTGGAAGTGCTGCCAAATTCTGATGAGTTTAAAGAGCTGGTTGTAGCAGATATCGGTGCACTTTTAAAAGTTCATAAAAATAAAAAAATAACAATCATAGCTGCGAATAAAGCATCAATGAAGCAAGTTGGGATTTATGATTATCAGAATATAACTGAGGTTTATGCTCCCTATATTTTAAATATCATCTCCAAAGATGAACTTATCATATCTCTGAATAAGCCGGACAAAAAACGACGTAGAAGAAAAAGCGCAATATTTCTTGATGACTTAAAACAAGGTGATTACGTTGTTCATGAAGACTACGGTGTTGGTATATTTGAAGGGATTGAGCAGGCTGAAATACTTGGCGGAGTAAAAGATTTTATAGTGATAAAATATGTCGGTGATGACAAAATTTTATTACCGGTTGAGAATCTGGATTTTATAGACCGCTACATCGCTTCAGGAGGCTCAACTCCAATTTTAGACAGGCTCGGAAAAGGGAGTTTCGGTAAGCTCAAAGAGAAAGTGAAACAAAGGCTCTTTGAGATAGCCGGCACTATAGTAAACACAGCGGCCGCAAGAGCACTTATAAAATCACCTATCATTTCAGTGGATAAAAAAGAGTTAAAAGAGTTTCAAAAAGAAGCTGGATTTATTTACACTGAAGACCAGACCCAATCAATAGATGAGATAATTTCTCAGATGGAATCTGGGCATATTATGGATAGACTTTTAAGCGGTGATGTCGGTTTTGGAAAAACTGAAGTTGCCATGAACACTATCTTCGCAGCCTACAAATCAGGTTTTCAGTCAGCTTTAATCGTCCCGACAACGCTTCTCTCCGCTCAGCATTTTCGTTCACTCAACGAGAGATTTGACAACATGGGTATAAAAATTGCAAAATTAGATAGATTTGTAAGTGCAAAAGAGAGAACCAACATCATAAAATCCTTGGCTAGCGGAGCAATTGATGCGGTTGTAGGAACCCACTCTCTGTTTGGACTTGAATTTAAGAATCTGGGTGTAGTAATCATCGATGAAGAGCATAAGTTTGGTGTGAAACAAAAAGAGAAGATAAAAGAGCTTTACCACAATGTCCATCTTTTATCCATGAGTGCTACGCCGATACCACGCTCTTTAAATCAGGCTATGAGTTCTATAAAGACTATGAGTCAGCTTTTGACTCCACCTAGTGAGAGACAAGGTGTGAGAACTTTTGTAAAAGAATATGATGAAAAGTTGATAAAAGAGGTTATTTTAAGAGAGCTTCGCCGCGGCGGGCAGGTATTTTATGTACATAACTCTATAGACCACATGCCGATAAAGCTCGGTGAGATTAAAGCGCTATTGCCAAATCTCAGAGTAGTGATGCTTCACTCCCAAATCTCATCCGCTCAGACAGAAAAAGAGCTTTTAAAGTTTGAGGCTATGGAGTACGACATGATGATAGCTACTTCTATCATTGAGTCCGGAATCCACATGCCTCGCGTGAATACTATCATCGTAGACGGTGCAGACAGGTTTGGAATAGCAGACCTGCATCAGCTTCGCGGTCGTGTAGGGCGTGGTCATTATGAAGGGTTTGCATATCTGATAGTAAAAGATAAAGAGAACTTAACTGATGAAGCTAAAAAGCGTCTGCTTGCACTGGAATCTAATTCTTTTCTTGGCAGTGGCTCGGTTCTGGCTTATCACGATTTAGAGATAAGAGGCGGCGGAAACTTGGTTGGTGATGCACAAAGCGGGCATATCAAAAATATCGGCTATTCTCTCTATCTTCGCATGTTGGAAGATGCGATAAAGCAGCTGAGCAACACAGTTGAGACTCCAAGAGCAAAAGTCGACATCAAACTCACTATCTCAGCCTACATATCTGATGAGGTTGTGAAAGAAGATAGGCTTCGTCTAGATATATACAGAAGACTCTCTGCATGTGAAAGTGCAGTGGAAGTTTATGAGATTGAAGAAGAGGTTATAGACAGATTTGGTGAGCTGGACAATCCTACAAAACAGTTTTTTGAACTCATGGTAATCAAGCTTTTATCATTGGAAAAAAATATAAGATCTGTCTCCAATTATGGACAGAATATAACTTTTACGTATATGAACGAATCTAAAGAAACTGTAAAATCAAAAAGTAAAGATGACGATGACATTATCAAAGAGACTCTTTACTATCTAAGAAATAACAAACCAAAGGTTCTGTAATGAGAGTTGCATTCATAGGCGATATAGTAGGGCGTCCAGGTCGTGAGATGATAAAAAATTATTTACCGAAAATCAGAGAAGAGTACGCTGTAGATTTTGTTATAGCAAATTATGAAAATGCTTCTCATGGCTTTGGGGTAACCGCCAAAAATGCAAAAGAACTCTTTGCCTGCGGGATAGACTGTATGACAGGCGGAAATCATAGTTGGGATAAAAAAGATGTTCTTCCGCTGTTTGATACTTTGGAAATACTACGCCCACATAATTACCCTGAGGGCGTTCCTGGAACCGGATGTAAAGTTTATGAGATTGGTGATGAAAAGTTAGCCGTTTTAAATATTATGGGGCATTATTCTATGCCTATGACAGATAATGGTTTTAGATGTGCAAAAAGTACAGTCGAGTCTTTGCAAAATGATGGAGTGCAAAATATATTTGTAGATTTTCACGCAGAGGCTACAAGTGAAAAACGGGCTATGATGATGCTGTTGCAGGGCGAAGTCAGTGCCATCATTGGAACTCATACACATGTATCAACAGACGATTTTCAAATAGCCAACGGCACTGCATATTTAACAGATATAGGGCTGAGCGGATGCAGGGACAATGTTATAGGAATGGATGCAAAAATACCGTTACAACAGTTTCTTACAGGATTAAAAGGTCATTTTGATATTCCAAAATCTTGTAAAAAAATACTTCAAATAGCAATTATGGACTTTAAAAATGGTATTTGTTCCAACGCTTTTAAACTAAAATACTTTGACGATGGAAGATTTTTAAAAACTGAGGCTTGGATAGAAGAGTAGAGAATTAAGCAGTTAATTTATAGTAATTGTCATTTTTTATATAAGTATTAACCATTACTCTGCGCATGTTTTGTTCTTTTAGTTCTTGTATATTTTGAGGTAAGTTAGAATCAATTTTAGGTGTTTGGTCTATGGTAGTTTTTGGCTTACGAAGTTGCGAGAAAAGTTTTGAATTATCATTATAAGCAATTTTTGCATTTTCTAATGTCTGCTTTGTATGAAACTCTTTAGTCAATTTTTCTTGTTTATTGAACTCAGTATTCTCAGAATCCTGAAGTTTTTGAGTCTGTTTTTCTATTTCAAATTTATTTTTAGATAACTTTTCATTCCAAACGTAATCAACGGGAAAATCTGCAAAAGAGGATAGTTTTAACTTAGGCTGTTCAGAAAGTTTAGAATTAAAAGAGGCTTCACTCTTGGCATCCCCAACTCTTCGTTTTTCATCTCTACTGGAAGTATCTGTTTGAATATATGTGCCATAAGACGATACAAACATGATACACCCCTCTTTATAATTTGCTAGAGTATAAACTATTTTTACTTTAAAAACAATAAAAAATAATATTCTCTCTGTAATAAAAATATTATAACATTTCGCTACAATAATAAAAATAAATTTACGAGGATCTCATTTGAGTACCAAAATAGTTATAGTCGAAGATGAAGAGGATTTACTTGAACTTCTGGAGTACAATCTTACCAAAGAGGGCTTTGATACGATTGGTTTTTTAAATACTAAAACAGTAACTCAGATACTTGAAGAAGAGGATATAGACATTCTTATCATGGACAGAAATCTCCCTGGTGTTGAGGGAAGTGAGTTCGTAGCGAAGCTTCGTCAGAATGGTATTTTAACTCCTGTTATTTTTCTTAGTGCTAAAAACAGTGATTCTGAAATTGAAGAGGGCTTCATGAGAGGTGCAGATGATTATATTACTAAACCTTTTAATATGAAAGAGCTTATTCTTAGGGTCAATGCAGTTCTTCGCAGAACTACAAAAAAACACAAAGAAGGTCAAATTTCTTACAGAGATTTGCTTTTAAACAACAGTACAAGAACGCTGAGCATTGATGGTGAAAACATTGATATAACAAAATTGGAATTTGATTTACTTTATGAGCTGATTCTCAATAAAAGCAGTGTTTTGGATAGAGACTATTTACTTGATAATGTCTGGGGCGATTCTGAAATGTATCAGTACAGAACTGTAAATGTTGCAATAAACCGCTTGAAAGAGAAGATTGACCCTCTTAAGACTAAAAATTACATACAAACAGTTCGTGGAGTTGGGTATAAACTGTGTTAAAAATACATCAAATATTTATCATAAAATTTTTACTGCTTTTTGTCGGGGCTTTGCTTGTTTCATCTTTGATTAGTTATATTTCTTTAAAATCTATCATTATAAATCACACAAAAGAAGACTTGGAAAATTCTATTGTTTTTATAGAACTGGATTTAAAAAATGTTGATAATCTGGATAGTTATGTATCCAAAATTCATAAAAGAACGGGGTTGAGAGTTACTTTGATTGATAACAACGGAGTTGTTATAGCTGAAACAAACGCCGATAAAAATAGCATGGAAAATCATTCAAACAGATATGAGATTATGCATGCCAACAATGAAAAGTTTGCATACATAACCAGATATTCTAAAACAATAGGTGCAGATTTTTTATATATTGCAACAAAAGTTATGTACAAAGATAAGCATATTTATATCAGACTTTCGAAAAGTTTATCAAAAGTTATGAGCGATTTTTATTCTTTGTGGTCTAAACTAGCTGTAACTTTTGTATTTATCATTTTACTGGCTTTTTATATTTCAAAAATAATGAGCAAGAAAATAGTTTATGACATAGAACAGATTACAAGTTATTTGGATGAAATATCAAATAAAAATTATAATGCGATAATTAAGACGAGGCATTTTTATGAGTTTTTACAAATATCTTTACTTTTAAAAAATCTTGTAAAAAAATTGAGCAGCCGTGAAAAGCAGAAACGAAAATACACCGCAAAATTAAGACTTATGAACAAACAGAGAAATGATATACTCTCAGCTATTTCTCATGAGTTTAAAAATCCTATTGCTTCCATTATGGGCTATGCGCAAACACTTCAAGAAGAGCCGGATATCAATCCTAAAATTCGCGATAAATTTTTGGAAAAAATAAGTTCAAACGGTGAGAAAATTTCAATCATGTTAGATAGATTATCTCTAGCTGTTAAACTTGAAAACAATGACTTGGAACTTAATGAAACTACGTTTGACTTAAAACCACTGTGCGAAGAGGTGGCGGCAAATTTATTATCTAAGCACAAAAATAGACATATATCAGTAACTGCACAAGCATGCATGATTTATGCAGATAAAACAATGATAGAACTAGCCCTTATTAACTTAGTAGACAATGCACTGAAATATTCAGAAAGTGAAGTAGAACTTATTTTAAATGAAAATACTGTCTTTGTAAAAGATAAAGGCATAGGAATAAAAGAGGAGCATTTAGAACATGTTAGCGGCAAATTCTATAGGGTACAAAAAAATTCTTGGGATAATTCTATGGGCTTAGGACTATCGTTGGTTAACTATATTTTAAAACTCCATGGAGCATCGCTAGATATTCAATCAACTTTTGGTGTAGGTTCTACTTTTAGTTTCAGCATAAAAAGTATGCTGAAAAAATAGCATTTTGCAATATTTTCAGAGTTTATTTCTTAATTGGGATATATTTCTCCTATAAAAAAGGGAGATGATGTATGAGAGATTTTCATTCTATTATAGAAGTGTTGAGAGTTTATTTGGCTGAGGATAAGAAGATGAAGATTTTAGATAAAGATATAGCCGGCGCACTTGAAATATCTCAATCAAAATTTGCAACTATAAAAAGAAGAAACTCAATACCTTTTGAAAATATTTTAAAATTTTGCAAAAAAGAGCAACTTTGCTGCAATGAGATTTATTTTGAGAAAGAGTGACTAGATTTTAGACTGGATAGTCACTTTTGTAGCTTCAAACATCTCAATTGCTTTTTGAACCATAGGCTCATCTTTTATATCCGCAGAGTTAATCTCTTTTGTTGATTCATCACTTTGTGAACAGCTGGCGATGCAACTTTGACTTCCGCCTATTTCGGCATCTTCTATCATAGAAGTGCTTTGAATTTCATCCATGCTTGGCTGTTGCACATGTGGTTTTTGTTCTTCTTGTTTTGTAGCCTGACCTTCTAAATCATTTTTTTTTTCTTCTTTTGAACAAGGCATGTTTTTGATTTTTGTCCCAAAACCGTAAATCTCTCTGACAAACTGTTTTATAACTCCATAGCCATGTTTTAAAGAATTCTTGCACACATCATCTGCACAACTTTCCCATGTTAAAACATCATTTTCATAAGAGATAAATGAAATGCTTTTTGTGAAACATGCACCAATCTCGGAACTTCTGTCTTGTATTTTATGCACTAGTTCATCAAAGAGTTTATTCTCATTATTTACTGCCTCTACAGCCTGCATTGCAGGTTCTTGAACCTCTACATGTAAGACTTGTTCCGCAGGTTTTTCTTGAGTTATATTTTCTTGTTTAGGTTCTTCTTGCACAATCTCTTTTTTTACAGTTTTTGTAGATAGTTCAGGTCTGTGCATCTCTTTTTGCAGAGATTCTATCATCTGATCAACTTCTTTTATGCGAAGCGCTTCAATCATTTTGAAAAAGATAAGCGAAAGCACAAATGAACCATCTGCGTTGATGCTAAAAAGATATTTAGAGTCGCTGAGTATGCGGAAAAATCTATCTAAAACCAGAGTGGAAAAAAGTGCATCCTGATTGTACATGCGCTCTTTTAAGTAAGCGATAAGTTCATCAACAACCATCTCAGCTTCATAGTCTTCCAAAACTTTTGTATACTGGACGAGCTGCCCATAATCCTTTGCAAATACTGCACTAAAAAGGTCTGCTACAAATTTAGGATCAACAAGCCCTAACATGTCGGTAACAGTAAGAACATCCACATGATTTTTGGAGTAGATAATCGCCTGATCAAGTAATGTCAGCGTATCTCTTAAGCTCCCGTTTCCGCTTCTTGCAAGTATTTCCAAGGCATTTGTCTCATACTCTATTTTTTCAAGATGGAGTATATGTGCCAAATGGTCAACTATTTTATTGGTTGCGATGGATTTAAATCTGAAATGCTGAGTACGACTCAAAATCGTCGCCGGAAGTTTGAGCGGGTCGGTTGTAGCCAAAATGAATTTTACATACGATGGAGGCTCTTCAAGAGTTTTCAGTAGTGCGTTAAACGCTTCTTTTGTCAACATGTGAACTTCATCGATAATGAAGATTTTAAATCTCGCGGATGAGGGTTTGTATTTAGTCTGTTCGATTAAATCTCTGATGTCATCAATCTTCCTAGAGGACGCTCCATCCATTTCCACTATGTCCATGTGGCGGTTTTGCACAGATAAAATACAGTTTTGACAAACACCGCATGGCTGGTGGGTCATCCCTTTTTCACAGATGAGAGCTTTGGCAAATATGCGGGCGGTAGAAGTTTTTCCGCTTCCTCTAAGACCTGAGAAAAGATAAGCATGAGATAGGCGATTTGAATCAAGTGCAAGTGACAAAGTCTGGGCAATTGTTTCCTGCCCGATAAGCTCATCAAAATTTGACGGGCGATATTTTCTTGCTAATACTTCTGAACTTTCTTTCAAATCATAACTCCACTTTTAAAAACAATTTTAGTATTTTACCCAAATTAAAAAAATACACTATAATTCCAAATGCTAAAAAAAATGAATACATTCAAACAAAACAAACGACTCCTTTTTGATTTCACTTATGGAATTCTCACAGCCATACTTTTCAGTGCTTTTATTTACTTCGAGCATTTCGGACTTACGCTCAAAATAATCAACACACTCTCTGGACTAAGCGCACTGGCACTTCTCCTTTACTCTCCAAAAAGAGCTATTTTGGTAGCAGGATTTTTTATAGGCTTACTCTGGTTTTACTGGATAGGGTACAGTTTTGAGTACACTGGAGTGGGGTACATGACCCCTATGGTCACTTTTGGTTTTGGCTTGGTCTACACACTCTTTTTTGGTATTTTAGCTTTGACAAAAAAGGCTTATATAAGAGCTGTTTTACTCTTTGCACTGAGCTTTTTTTATCCGTTTGATTGGAACTGGCTTCAAATAGAACTGCTTTTTGTAGATAGTTACATCGGGGTTCAAAAGTATCAGTTCATCTTGGTTTTACTTGCTCTGACTTTGCCAAACTACATAAAAAAACCTTACACATATTTGCCTCTTGCTTTGATTTTTTTAGCACTTAATTTTAACCAGCCTATTCAAAAAGATGCACCACTTAAAATAAAACTCATCGCCACTGATATCAAACAAGAAAATAAGTGGCTGAAAGAGACTTTAAGACCTACAGTCGCCATGATATTTAAGGAAATTGACAAAGCAATAGATGAACGTTATGATCTGGTTGTCTTTCCAGAGTCAGTATTTCCACTCTATTTAAATAGAAATCCGGATTTACTAGAAGAACTGCTAAATAAATCATTGGAGATATCTATTGTAGCAGGCTCGCTGCTGCATACTCAAAAATACAATTACAATGTAACTTACATGTTTCAAGACGGAGAGTATGAAATAGCAAAAAAGATGATTTTAGTTCCGTTTGGCGAGTACATACCGCTTCCAAAATTTGCTCAAAAATTTATAAATGATTTTTTCTTTGCCGGGGAAGCTGATTTTAGAGCAGCAAAAAAACCGACTGATTTCGTCATAAAAGGTATAAAGTTCAGAAATGCCATCTGCTATGAAGCGACAAGAGAAGAAATTTATGAGGGAGAGGTTGAGTATGTGATTGCTACGAGTAACAACGCATGGTTTGCCCCGTCCATTGAGCCGACTGTACAGAAACTTTTGATTAGATACTACGCTAGAAAAAATGGAACTACTGTTTACCATGTAGCCAATTATAAAGGAACAGGCGTAGTTAAATAAAAATATTTTCAAATAGTAACCCTATTTTGATATAATGAAGTAAATATTTAATTAGGGATTATTTACAATGTTAAATCTTAAAAATCCAAATCTATACAATAACCGTGAATTATCATGGCTTCAATTCAATACCAGAGTTTTAAGACAAGCTCAAGATGAATCTTTACCTCTACTGGAGAGACTTAAATTTTTAGCTATCTATGGAACTAATCTGGATGAATTTTATATGATTAGAGTAGCAGGGCTTAAAAAACTTTTTACAGCCGGCATCATAGTCTCAGGCGCAGACAAACTGACGCCGCTTCAGCAGCTAAGAGAAATAAGAAAGTATTTACATCAGGAACAGCAGGTTTTGGAATTCAGCATGCATGATATACTGAAAAAGCTTGAACATGAGGGTATGCGCGTAAAATTGTATGATCAGGTAAGTCAAATTGAAAAAAACCAATTAAACAGATTTTTTAAAGAGCAGATTTATCCTGTAATTATTCCTATTGCCGTTGATGCAACACACCCGTTTCCACACCTGAATAATCTTAGTTTTGGTCTTATTGTAAAGCTTTATGACAGTGATGACATGTCTATAGAAAGATTTGGAATCATCCGAGTTCCTAGAGTTTTAAGCAGATTTATTGAAATCAGCAATGGTACTTATGTCCCGATTGAAAGTGTTATTTCAAAAAATGTTGAAGGACTCTTCCCTGGATACGTACTCATAAAGTGTGCTGCATTTAGAGTGACTAGAAATGCTGACATGGAGATAGAAGAGGAAGAAGCGGATGACTTTATGGAGTTACTTGAAGAAGGTTTGAAACTTCGTCGTAAAGGTGAACTTGTAAGACTCGAAGTCGGAGCCAGCGCAGATGAGGAGATTATTAACTTTTTCAATCGCCATGCAAATATATATAAAGATGATATATTTAAGTCACATACTTTTTTAAATCTCTCCAGTCTTTGGCAGATTGTCTCCAACAAAAGTTTTGCTCATCTTTTGCCGGCTCCATTTCAACCTAAGAACCTTCCCCCTTTCGATGCAAGCGAAAACATGTTTGCAGCCTTAGAAAAACAGGATGTTCTCATGTACCATCCTTTTGAGAGTTTTGACCCGGTTGTCCAGCTTATACAGGTAGCTTCAAAAGACCCAGATGTCGTGTCTATAAAAATGACACTTTACCGCTCAGGAACAAACTCCCCTATAGTTCAAGCACTTATGAGTGCTTCAGAATCGGGAAAACAAGTTACAGTCATGGTTGAGTTAAAAGCCAGATTTGATGAAGAAAACAACCTTATCTGGGCAAAAGCACTTGAAAAATCGGGCGCACATGTTATTTATGGAATCAAAGGTTTCAAGGTTCATGCAAAATCTACTTTGATAACTCGCAGAAAAAATGGAAAACTTAAGCAGTATGCCCATTTAGGCACAGGAAACTATAATCCGGCTACGTCCAAAATATATACAGATTTTAGCTACATGACAAGCAAAGATGAAATCACAAACGATTTAACTCGTTTTTTCCACTTTCTAACGGGTTTTAGCAAAAAAGGAAAATTAAACGAACTCTACATGGCACCGTCTCAAATAAAGCCTAAAATCCTTTCGCTTATCCAAAATGAAATGAGAAAAGGGAGTGAGGGACAAATTATTGCAAAAGTAAATTCTCTTGTGGATGATGATGTTATAAGAGCGCTATACAAGGCTAGTCAGGCAGGTGTTCAAATTGACTTGATAGTTCGCGGTATTTGTTGTCTGAAGCCAGGAGTTGAAGGTGTAAGCGAAAATATAAGAGTTATCTCCATAATCGGAAAATACCTTGAACACCCGAGAGCATTTTATTTTAAAAATGACGCAGCACAGGTTTATATCTCTTCTGCAGATTGGATGCCAAGAAACTTAGTCAGAAGGATTGAACTTTTAACTGCTATTAAAGATGATGCAGCAAGAGAGAAAATCATACAAATATTAAAATTACAATGCGCTGATAATGTTCTATCTTATGAGCTTCAAAATGATGGTACCTATATTAAAAGAAAAAAAGATAATGATAAGTCTGTAAATAGTCATAAACTTTTAGAAGATTTTGTAAACCGAGTCTCAAAAGCAACAAAAAATGAGAATGCAGCGAGCATTTCTGAACTTACATCCAAACTTTTTATAGAGAACTGATTATGATACATAAATTTAAAGAGACAGTACCAAAAATCGGACAAAATAGCTGGATTGCTCCATCCGCAGATGTGATAGGTGATGTTACATGTGGCGAAGATTGCTCTATCTGGTTTGGATGCGTTGTGAGAGGCGATGTCCACTACATACAAATAGGCAACCGTGTCAATATCCAAGATTTAAGTATGGTACATGTAAC
>CALCGG010000133.1 GCA_937900945.1 uncultured Sulfurimonas sp.
AATAAAAAACTTCCTCCTGAATCTTTAGTCCATAAGAGAATAGAACATGACCTCAAAGATGAAGATAAGATTTGCAGTTGTGGATGTGGCTTAAAAAGAATTAAAGAGATCAGCTCTAAACAGTATGATATTATTCCAGCAGAGTTTAGAGTTATTGATAATGTTAGATTCACCTATGTATGTTCCTCTAACTGTGGAGCTAAGCCAGTGACATCTGCACTTACTCCCCAAGTACTTCCTAAACATCAAGTCACAGCATCATTTTTAGCCACTATAGCAGTAGAGAAATTTGAAGATGCAATGCCGCTTGATAGACAAGTCAAAAAATATCAAAAGAGATTTGGTGTGGCATTCACCACTACAACTTTTAGCAACTGGATAAATAAAACATCAGAGTTAAGGCTACAGCCACTTATAGATAAACTAAACACTATCCAGATGAACTCTGGCTATATTCAAGCAGATGAGACAACATTGCAAGTTCTAAATGAAAAAGGTAAAACTGCTAAACAAAAATCCTATATCTGGTTAAAAACCTCAAAAGAGAAATATCCAATAGTATTGATGCACTACTCATCCAACCGTAATGAGAAAACAGCAGAGTCTCTTTTTGATGGTTTTAGTGGTTATATGCAAACAGATGGCTATCCAGGATACAACATAGTGGCTAACAAAGAAGGAGTTACGCAACTTGGTTGCTGGGCACATGCAAGACGAAGATTTGCAGATATTCTAAAGTCTGGAGTTAGTGATACTGGGAGTAAAAAATATGCTCAAGAGTTGGTTGATATGGTAGCTAAACTCTATAAAATTGAAAAAACTATTAAAGATGATCCACCTGATAAAAAGAAACACATTAGAGAAGAAGAATCAGTACGAATTATCAAAGAGATAGAAGTGTGGTGCGATAAACACTTTTTAAATGCACATGCCATAGGTGGAACTATTGCCCGTGCATTCACCTATCTTAAAAACCAACTTCCAAAGCTCTTAATATACACAGAGGATGGCAGACTTAATATTGATAATAATATTGCAGAAAACCATGTAAGACCTATTGCTATAGGTAGAAAGAATTGGTTGTTTGCAAGCAGTACTAAAGGTGCCACTGCTCTTTGCAATTGGTATAGTATTATTGAGACTGCTAAAGCTAATGGTTTAGATGCTTATGCTTATTTAAATTATGTACTTACTCAGCTTCCAATCTATGAAGCACAAGAAAAAGATATAGATGATTTA
>CALCGG010000134.1 GCA_937900945.1 uncultured Sulfurimonas sp.
AATTTATAGAAGAAAAAGAGGTATATTTTATGTGCCTTTAGACTTTGTAGGTTTAAGCGGAGTTATATTCACAGGCGTAGTAATGATGGCTTCTAAACATCTTGATTTTACGCTAGAAAATATTGCCATGATAGCTGCGAGTCTTTTGTTTATCATATTGGAAGTTAAAAGAGCAAAAGAGTTTAAATCTGTAAAAAATATGGATAAATTCATAGCTTATAAATCGTATGCAAAAAAAATATTGTTAATTGAATTTACAATAACTCTTCTCATCTCAATTTGGATGTTTATTTGATATATATACTGCATGAAGAAGCTCACAAAGCAACTTTTACCATCAAAGGTGATTTACATAAATATATAGTTAAAGTTCGCCGCCATAAAGTAGGTGATGAACTGTATTTTCGCTCAAAAGAAGATATAAAAACACTGCATAAATATGAAATAACTGATGTTGATGGCAGAAGCTTAGAGGTAAGACTTATTTCTTCAACGCTATTGGAAGTTAAAAGCTCTAAAAATTTGCACATCGGCTGGTGCGTAATTGATGTAAAATCCATAGAAAAAGTGTTGCCATCCTTGAATGAAATCGGAGTGAGTAAAATCTCTTTTATTTATTGTGATAGAAGTCAAAAAAATTTTAAACTGGACTTTAACAGATTTGAGAGAATTTTAGATGCTTCAATGGAACAGTGTGGAAGAACTTCGACCATGGAGTTTGATACGTATAAAAATATCGATGAATTTATAAAAGAATTTCCAAAAACAAAAGTTTTTGATTTTTGCGATACTGTTTTAGAAGATGGCGGTGATTTTGAAACAGTTCTTATCGGCTGCGAGGGAGGTTTTTCTAAAAATGAAAGAGAACTTTTAAAAAGTCAGGATATTTTTAGACTGGACACACCGATGGTGCTACGTTCGGAGAGTGCCGTCATGGCTGTAGCTAGTAAGATTTTACTGTAAGTCTTGTCATTTAGATAAATTTAGCTATAATTCGAGTTCTAAAATCCGCACCCATACGGATTTAAAAAATATATAGATATTCGTACTTCGACGAGTGTCAAAAGGCAAAATAATGAAAAAAGATATTCACCCTAATTTCGTAACTTGTACAGTTACATGCGCATGTGGAAACACATTTGAAACTAAAAGTCAAAAAGACTCAATGAGCATAGATATTTGTAATGAATGTCACCCGTTTTTTACCGGTTCTGAGAGAAATGTTGATACAGCTGGTCGTATCGACAAGTTCAAAAAACGTTACAATATGAACTAAGGCGAATCAACTATGTTGATTTTCGCCAAAGGCGAAGCTTTAGTGACTGAAGATAATCTGGACTTGTTCAGGTTATCTGAGATATAGTGCTTTGTTGCTATTAGTTCCAACTCCGATTGGAAATATTGGCGACATGTCGCTTAGA
>CALCGG010000135.1 GCA_937900945.1 uncultured Sulfurimonas sp.
GGTAAATTTGCAGTTTCTGATGTAAATGACTTATATCGTCGTGTTATTAACCGTAACCAAAGATTGAAGCGTTTAGTTGAACTTGAAGCTCCAGAGATTATTGTTCGTAATGAAAAAAGAATGCTTCAAGAATCTGTGGATGCTCTTTTTGATAATGGCCGTCGTGCTAATGCTGTAAAAGGTGCTAATAAGCGTCCACTTAAATCATTAAGTGAAATCATTAAAGGTAAACAAGGACGTTTTCGTCAAAACTTACTTGGTAAGCGTGTTGACTTTTCAGGTCGTTCTGTAATTGTTGTTGGACCTTCTTTAAGAATGGATCAATGTGGTTTGCCTAAAAAGATGGCTCTAGAGCTGTTTAAACCACATTTGATTGCTAAACTTGAAGATAAGGGTTATGCGACAACGGTAAAAGCTGCTAAAAAAATGATTGAAGATACTACAAATGAAGTATGGGAATGTTTGGCTGAGATTGTTGATGGTTATCCAATCTTGCTTAACCGTGCTCCAACACTTCACAAGCTTTCTATTCAAGCATTTCACCCTATATTGATTGATGGAAAGGCAATTCAACTTCACCCATTAGTTTGTGCTGCTTTTAATGCCGACTTTGATGGTGACCAGATGGCTGTTCATATTCCACTAAGTTCTGCGGCAATTGCTGAGGCAAAAGTTTTGATGCTTGCATCAATGAATATATTACTTCCTGCTTCAGGTAAAGCGATAGCAACACCTTCTCAGGATATGGTTCTTGGTATTTATTATCTTACTTTAGAAAAGAACGGAGTAAAAGGTTCTAATAAACTCTTTGCCAATGTTGATGAAGTGAGAATAGCGATTGAACATGATGCACTTGATTTACATGCAAAAATCAGAACTCGTGTTGATGGAAGAATTATCCATACAACAGCTGGGCGTATGTTATTAAAAGCAATTATGCCAAAGATTGTTCCAATAGAATTATGGAACAGAGTCATGAAGAAAAAAGCGATAAATGAAACCGTTGATTATGTTCAAAAATATGCAGGTATGGGTGTAACAGCAACATATCTTGATGATTTGAAAGATTTAGGTTTCAAACATGCTACTGAATCTGGGGTATCTATATCTATTGATGATATTATTATTCCTAAAACAAAAGCGGCTAAAATTACGGAATCAAAAAATAGAGTTTTAGAGATTCAAAAACAGTTTGAAGCAGGTCTTTTAACTGAACAAGAAAGATACAATAAGATTATTGACGTTTGGACAGATACAAACAATACTCTTGCTACTCAGATGATGGATTTGGTTCAAACAGATAAAGATGGATTTAATTCAATTCACATGATGGCTGATTCTGGTGCTCGTGGTTCTGCAGCTCAAATACGTCAGTTAGCAGGTATGCGTGGTCTTATGGCTAAACCAAGCGGTGAAATTATTGAGACCCCGATTATCTCTAACTTTAAAGAGGGGTTGAATGTAGTTGAGTATTTTATTTCAACGCACGGTGCTAGAAAAGGTCTTGCCGATACTGCACTTAAAACTGCAAATGCCGGTTATTTAACCCGTAAACTTGTTGATGTTGCGCAAAATGTGAAAGTTGTTGAACATGATTGTCATACACATGAGGGGATAGAAATTTCAGATATCAGTGACCACAATACTTTAATCGAGTCTTTAGAAGACAGATTAAACGGCAGGGTATTAGCGGATGATATCATCGATCCAATCAGTAATGAGATTCTTTTTGCTGAGGGTTCATTATTGGACGAAATCAGTGCAAAAGTTATTGCTGAAGCTGGAATCAGATCTGCTCATATCAGAACACCGACTACATGTAAAAGTGAAGATGGTATCTGTGCTTTATGTTACGGTGTTAACTTAGCAACCGGAAAAATTGTTCGTACTGGTGAAGCTGTAGGTATTGTAGCTGCTCAGTCAATTGGTGAACCTGGTACTCAGCTTACTCTTAGAACATTCCACGTTGGTGGTACAGCATCAAGTACAGCACAAGAAAGACAAGTAGTTGCAACTAAAGAGGGTTTTATTAGATATTACAATCTTAAAACTTATGCTTCAAAAGACGGTAAAAATATTGTAGCTAACAGAAGAAATGCAGGTGTTTTACTTGTTGAGCCAAAAATTAAAGCTCCTTTTAGTGGTAAAATAAAAATAGAAACAATACATGATGAAGTGTTAGTGAGTGTAACATCCTCAAGCGAAACCATTCGATATGTTCTTCGTAAAAATGAAATTGCTAAAGCTAATGAGTTAGCAGGAGTTAGTGGTCAAATTGAGGGCAAATACTATTTTCCTTATGAAGATGGTTCTGATGTAAAAGAACATGAGTCAATAGTTGAAACTATTAAAGATGGATGGAATGTTCCAAGTCATATTCCTTATGCATCGGAAGTATTGGTTAAAGATGGAGCTCCTGTTACTCAAAAAACTTTTGCTAAAGAAAATGGGGTTGTAAAATATTTCTTATTAAGAGGCGACTATTTAGAGAGATTTGAAGGATTAAAGTCTGGATATGCAGTAGTTGAAAAAGGATTGTTTGCAACAGTGGTTGATGATAATAACCGCGAAGCTATAAGACATTATATTGCACGTGGTTCTATTATAGTTACTGATGATAATGAAAGTGTAGTTCCAAGTACGCTCATAGCAAAACCATTAACTGATGAATCAACGGTTATTGCAGAATGGGATCCGTATTCAAACCCTATTATTTCAGAGGCTAATGGTACAATTTCATATGAGGATATCATTCCTGGAACTACTGCTACTGAGCAATTAGATGAACTGACAGGTAAAACTAGACTTATGGTTAATGATCATATTTCTGGGGAGTATAAGCCAGCTATTATCATTGCTACTGAAGATGGAGAATTGCTTAAATATCCAATTGCTCCTAAATCATCTATATTTATTTCAAATGGAGCAACAGTAAAGATTGCAGATGTAATAGCTAAGACACCTAAAGCACTTCAAAAATCAAGTGATATTACCGGTGGTCTTCCACGTGTATCTGAACTATTTGAAGGTCGTCGTCCTAAAGCTACTGCGCTCATATCTGAAATTGACGGTGTTGTAAGTTTTGGTAAACTACTTCGTGGTAAAGTAAGAATCATTGTTGCATCTGAAACTGGAATTATAAAAGAGTATTTTGTAGATAAATCTCATGTTCCAGTTGTAAATCCAGGTGATTTTGTTCACTCTGGTGAACGATTGACTACAGGTATTCTTTCTTCACATGAACTATTAAGAATTATGGGTGTTAAAGCACTTTATAATTATCTTGTAAGTGAAGTACAGCAAGTTTACCGTTCTCAGGGTGTTAATATTGCGGATAAGCATATTGAAGTTATATTCACTCAGATGTTAAGACAGATTAAAATTGTTAAGTCCGGAGATACTAAATTTATTGAAGGCGATTTGATTTCTAAATCTAAATTTGCACAAGAAAATGAAAAAATTATCCGTCTTGGCGGTCGTCCGGCGATTGCTGAACCTTTCTTGGTTGGTATTACTAGAGCTGCTGTAAGTGCTGATAGTATTATATCTGCTGCATCGTTCCAAGATACTACTAAGGTATTAACAGAAGCTGCAGTTTCTGCAAAAGTAGATAACTTAGATAACTTAAAAGAAAATGTAATTATTGGTCGTACTATTCCTGTTGGAACTGGTATATATAAAAATCAAGAACTTATATTTGAATAATAAGACAATTAAGTAATACTCTCCTTAG
Source organism: uncultured Sulfurimonas sp. (assembly GCA_937900945.1). Taxonomy (GTDB): domain Bacteria; phylum Campylobacterota; class Campylobacteria; order Campylobacterales; family Sulfurimonadaceae; genus Sulfurimonas. Next base: position 3,734 of record CALCGG010000135.1, read on the forward strand.
CCAGTGAAAATCTTTTCATTGGCTAAGACACACATCTCTTCACAAACAAAATAATAATTATTAATTCATACTTAAAATAAGCTAACTTTAATCACTATTTATATAGAATTCCGTGTTTATAATTCTCTAAAATTTTAGAGGGTTAAATTCTACTGGAACAAATTAAGAAAGGAATTGTATGCCTACAATCAATCAATTGATTCGTAATGAGCGCAAAGCTGTGGTTAAAAAATCAAAATCACCAGCGCTTGTATCGTGTCCACAACGTCGTGGTGTATGTACTCGTGTTTATACTACTACACCAAAAAAACCAAACTCAGCTTTAAGAAAAGTTGCGAAAGTTCGTTTAACTTCAGGTTTTGAAGTTATTTCATATATCGGTGGTGAGGGTCATAATCTTCAAGAGCACTCAATCGTTCTTGTTCGTGGCGGTCGTATCAAAGATTTACCGGGTGTTAAGTACCATATCGTTCGTGGTGCCTTAGATACTGCTGGTGTTGCTAACCGTACTGTTGCTCGTTCTAAATATGGAACTAAGAAAGCAAAAGCTAAAAAATAGTAATACTATTTAAGAGCAAATTGTAAAGCAGGCGTTTAGCGCCTTTATATTCAAGCTAACTGCAGGATAAACTTTAAGTAGCTTATTTTGAGTAAATTTGAGAAAATTGAAGAAGGAAAAAATAGATGAGAAGAAGAAAAGCTCCCGTTCGTGAAATTATGCCTGACCCTGTATATTCAAGCAAAATTTTAACTAAATTTATAAATAAAATTATGTATGATGGCAAAAAAAGTACAGCTGAAAAGATTATTTACAGTGCTTTAGATATTGTTAGTTCTCGCGGTGAAAAAACTGGTATTGATACTTTTAACGAAGCTATCGAAAAAGTTAAGCCGATTATAGAAGTTAAAAGCCGTCGTGTTGGTGGAGCTACTTACCAAGTTCCAGTAGAAGTACGTCCTGTGCGTCAACTTTCACTAGCAATCAGATGGCTGATAGATGCTTCTCGTAAGAGAAATGAAAGAACAATGGCTGAGAGATTGGCTAATGAGTTAATGGATGCTTCATCTGATAAAGGGAATGCATTTAAGAAAAAAGAAGATACTTATAGAATGGCTGAAGCGAATAAAGCATTTGCTCACTACCGTTGGTAATCTAACATTTTCAACGTTAAGGGAATCACTTCCCTTAACCATGTTAACACTGGGTTTTATTCTATATTTTATGACATAGAACACACGTACTCAGCGTAAGGCTCAAGTTTGTTAACAAACTTTTTTACAAGTGACACCTCTTTTATAAGTAAATAAGCTTTATTTATAAAAGAGGTTATCTCTAAACTAACATAAATTTAAGGTACTAAAAAATGGCAAGATCACATAAATTAGAAGATGTAAGAAATATAGGTATTGCTGCACATATTGATGCGGGTAAAACTACTGCAACTGAAAGAATTTTATTCTATACTGGTGTCGAACACAAAATCGGCGAAGTTCATGACGGCGCTGCTACTATGGACTGGATGGAACAAGAACAAGAAAGAGGTATTACAATTACTTCTGCAGCTACTACTTGTGAATGGGCAGGAAAGCAGATAAATATAATAGATACTCCGGGTCACGTTGACTTTACTATCGAAGTTGAAAGATCTATGCGCGTACTTGATGGTGCAGTTTCAGTATTTTGCGCTGTTGGTGGTGTTCAGCCTCAATCAGAGACAGTATGGAGACAAAGAAATCGTTACGGCGTGCCATCAATTGTATTTGTTAACAAAATGGATAGAACTGGCGCAGATTTTTACGAAGTTGAGAGACAAATTCGCGATCGCTTAAAAGGTAATCCGGTTCCAATTCAATTACCAATCGGTGCTGAAGATAAGTTTCTTGGTGTGATTGATCTAGTAAAAATGAAAGCTATTGTTTGGGATATTGATGCTGAAATGGGATCTAACTACCATGTAGAAGAAATTCCTGCAGACTTGTTAGAAAATGCTGAAGCATACCGTGAAAAAATGATTGAATCAATCTCTGAAGTTGATGGGAATGAAGAACTTGCTGAAAAATATTTAGAAGGTGAAGCGCTTACTGAAGAAGAAATCATAACAGGTATCAAAGCAGCTACAATTGGTATGCATATTGTTCCAATGACTTGTGGTACAGCATTTAAAAACAAAGGTATCCAAACTTTACTTGATGCAGTTGTTGCTTATCTTCCAGCTCCTACAGAGTGCGCTCCTATAAAAGGAACGATGATGGAAGATGAAGAAATCGAAGTTGTTGTTCCATCAACTGATGATGGTAAATTTGCATCATTAGCATTTAAAATCATGACTGACCCATTTGTTGGGACTCTGACTTTTATCCGTGTTTATCGTGGTTCACTAGAAGCAGGCTCATTCGTTCATAACTCTACTAAGAATAAAAGAGAGCGTATCGGTCGAATCGTGAAGATGCATGCTGTTAAACGTGAAGAGATTAAAGAGATTTATGCTGGTGAAATTGGGGCGGTTGTTGGTCTTAAATACACAACTACCGGTGATACACTTTGTGATCCAGATGATACTGTTGTTCTTGAGCGAATGGTATTTCCAGAGCCGGTTATCTCTGTTGCAGTTGAGCCAAAGACTAAAGCTGATCAAGAAAAAATGGGTATTGCTTTAAGCAAGCTTGCTGCTGAAGATCCATCTTTTAGAGTAAATACTGACGAGGAAACTGGTCAAACAATCATCTCAGGAATGGGTGAGTTACACCTTGAAATCCTTGTAGATCGTATGAAACGTGAGTTTAAAGTAGAAGCTGAAGTTGGTGCTCCACAAGTTTCTTACCGTGAGACTATTAAAGATACTGTGAAGCAAGAGCATAAATATGCTAAGCAATCTGGTGGTCGTGGTGCATATGGTCATGTATTCCTTGAAATTAAACCGGGTGTTGCTGGTACTGGATTTGTTTTCCACAATGATATCAAGGGTGGAACTGTTCCAAAAGAGTATATTCCTGCTGTTGAAAAAGGTTGTAAAGAAGCTATGTCTAACGGTGTTCTTGCAGGTTATCCAATGGAAGATATTGATATTTCATTATATGATGGTTCATACCATGATGTAGATTCTAATGAGATGGCATTTAAACTTGCTGGATCAATGGCATTTAAAGAGGGTTGTAGAAAAGCTAGACCAGCTATCTTGGAACCAATGATGAAAGTTGAAGTTGAAGTTCCTGAGGACTATATGGGTGATGTTATCGGTGACCTTAACCGTCGTCGTGGTCAAATTAACAATATGGGTGACCGTTCAGG
>CALCGG010000136.1 GCA_937900945.1 uncultured Sulfurimonas sp.
TAGGAAATTAAAAAAACTCATTGATTATTGTGATGTGGAACTCTTGACTATTCAAAGACGTGCCCAATAAAATGTGATATAATCTTTAACATGAAATATATGATAATGATTCTTTTCCTTTTGGGTACTTCTCTTATGGGTGTTCAAAAAGAAAAGCAGTTAGTCGCACCTAACGTTGCTATTGAACTTCTTGAAACAATCAAAGACAATGCCATTGTGTTAGGCAGCGGAAAACAAGAGGTTCACGCGTTTATTGATCCACTCTGTTTTATGTCGCAACTTTATCTTGCGTTAATATATAAACACAATCAAAAGATTTTTGCGAAATATACTATATACCTTTACTTGCATGAGATAGAATCTAAAAAATCTAAAAAATCTATTTTAAATATTATGAGTGCTGAGTCTGATGAAAAAATGCTTCGTGCTATTATGCTTGGTAAAGGGGACTTTGACTTAAAAGATATTAAAGATGAAGAAAGTAAAAGAACCTTCAACAAGATAGCGGATGTCGCAAGACGAATCGGCGTTTATAAACGTCCTTACATTATGATCAATGGACAAGTTAAATGAGTTATTTTAAAAATAATTTATATAGATACTATAAACTTGTTGTCAAGTTGCGCATAGCGATTATTACTGTATTTAGTCTAATCTTTCTCTATTTGGCGTTTAACATGACGACGTTGTTGACGCATAATGATGATGAACTATGGCTTCAGGGAAGTAATGAGTATGCTAGACTTTTAAAAAATAATCATAAACAAAACTATGCGCAGAAGCTTCGGCTAAAATTGGGAAGTGAGCCATTTTCAACAAAAAATGTAAGCAAAATGAAACTATTACATTCAAATCTTGAAGATGTAAAAGAGATAACAAGAATAAGCTCTCCACTTACCCATACGATGATTTATTCTTCGGATAATAATGAAGGTTCGTCTTTGGTTGGAGCTAGAACGCTACGTGATAATAGTGTAGATGAAATAATTGCCAAAGTAAAAGGCTCAGCTCAAGAGTTTTCAAAATTTTATTCGTCAAATAAAGAGACACTCTATATATACGTGTTTTCGTCATCCCCCATTGATTTTTCAGATATATATATACCATTTGATTACGATGTTATTGCAACGGCGGAAGGTGAAAATATTTTTAAAGATACAATCCTTTTTTCTATTCTTGTAACAACGTTGTTTATACTGTTTTCTATCGCTTTTAGAACAATTATTCCATCGATATTAGGCATAATTTTCATTTCATTTAATACTCTTTTTACAGTATCTGCCTACCAGTTTATTCAGCCGGATACGCCTTTGCACGTTTCAATTTTGCTCGTCGCTATAGCTGTCTCTATTATGGATTTTATATATATCTATTACGGTTGGCATATTATGCAAATCTCGCTTAATAATAAACGTGCCATCTATTATACTGTTATGAAGACTTTTAAACCAATTATTTTGACTACTTTTGTTAGCGTTGTCGGTATTGGCGCATTAATTTTTCAAAATAGCGTCATTCTGCAATCTATTGGCTACAACGTTATTCTGTCCTCTATAATTGGATTTATTCTAACTTTTTCTTTTTTATTGGCGTTGTTATCATTTTTTAATATTAAAGATCCATATATGATTACCAAGAACACTTCTAAGTTGTTTGCCGGTCTTGAAGCCAAATATGAACGAAATATATTGCGGATATTTTTATTGTTAACGGGAGTGGTCTTCATATCTTCGGTTGTTTTTACTACAATCAAACCATCTAGTTTTATAACTGAAGACAATGATGAAGTTGTCAGTCTGTTAATCCCGTCTAATGGCTTGACGCATGAAGCTCTAAAAAAATTAGAGCGGTTTCATGGTGATATAACCAGACGCTTTCAAGAAGATATTTCAGATATCACATCTAGTTATACCTACGCTAAAAGTCTTTCTATGGAGTATGACCGTTTACGCCCATTTGAAGTTTCAAATATAAATTTGGATTTTATCTCTTTTGATTTTATTCTTTATGACATATATGACGACGTTATGGAAAACTCCGCCCATCGCGTGACCATCTATCTAGAAGATGACTCTATAGATAAAAATATTGTTCTTCAATGGATTAGAGAGTGGGATAAAGAGAATACCACGCTGCTTGATGATGTCGACTCACTTTTAAGCGCTGCAAAATATGACACAGTCAATCATATGATTTTTGTGGTTCTTTTTATACTAGTTCTTATTACTTTGGTCATTTATACTGTAACCAAGAATAAGGTATACGCTTTTATCGCGTTAACGGTTAATACAATTCCATTGGTATGGTTCTTTGCTATTTTAATTATACTCCAAATACCTCTTTCGATAGAAGTTCTGGTCGCCATGTTAATTATGGTGGCGTTGTCCAGCGATGCGACTATACATTTTTTGTACTATTACCATAAACATTTGCGACCTGGATATTCAAACGAGCACTCGTTAGAAGTCTCTTTTATAGAAGTGGGTACACCTGTTGGTATCGGAAGCACTATACTTCTTATTACTTTTTTACTACTTGTATTTGCCAATATTCCCACTATTTCTACCATTGGAAAATACTCCGTTATTTTAATAATATTCTCATTATGGGCAGATCTGCTTATTCTTCCAGTTATGTTTATTGAGATGATTAAATCAAAATAACGTTTTATGACCTTACCGCAAATCTTCCATAAACTTAAAAATCTAAAAACTGGTTTAGATAACCTGAATTCCCATCATAACCTTAAATAATCAGATTAATTTTATAATTTGACCTCAGTCAAATTTTCACTCAATGAAATATAATAACATTACATATCATTTGGGTATGTTTTATTTAATAAAATAAACTCAAAGGAATCAAAAGGAGAAGAAAATGAGCAATAATTTCAACAAGCTCTCTTCACTTATTTTAGGTACAACACTAGCTGCGACAATGGCGTCAGCTTCTGGTGGTGAACTAGAAAAAGTAATGAAAGCAAGAGGCTTAACTGAGAACGATGTTATTCATGCTGCAAAAACTTATACACCTAGTGGTGGCAGAGATGAGTTTATTGTATTTAGTTCTGGTGGTCAATCTGGACAAGTAATTGTTTATGGTGTTCCAACTATGAGAATCTTAAAATACATCGCTGTATTTACACCTGAACCATGGCAAGGCTATGGCTACGATGAAGATAGCAAGAAGATCTTAAGACAAGGTAATATTAGAGGTAAAGAGATTAACTGGGGAGATACTCACCACCCTGCTCTTTCTGAGAAAGACGGAAAATATGATGGTAAATGGCTAGCTATCAATGATAAAGCAAACCCTAGAGTTGCTATTATAGATTTAGAAGATTTTGAAACCAAACAGATTGTTGTAAATCCAGTTTTCAAATCTGAACATGGTGGAGCATTCTTCACTCCAAATAGTGAATATATCATAGAGGCCGCTCAATATGCTGCACCGTTTGATAACAACTATCACCCTATAGAAGAGTATAAAGAAACATACCGTGGTGGTGTTACACTATGGAAATTTGACGATAAAATAGGTCGTATTCAAGAAAAAGAATCTTTTACACTTGAATTGCCTCCTTATATGCAAGATTTAAGTGATGCAGGTAAAGGTGCTTCTTATGGCTGGGCTTTTACAAACTCATTTAATACAGAGATGTATACAGGTGGAATCGAAGTTGGTATGCCGCCAAATGAAGCTGGTATGAGTAGAAATGATACTGACTTTTTACATGTATACAACTGGGAAAAGTTAGCTACACTTGCAAAAGATAAGAAAAACTACAACGTTGTAAATGGGATGAAAATTATTCCAATAAATGTTGCTGTTGCAAATGATGCACTATTTTTAATTCCAGAGCCAAAATCACCTCATGGTGTAGATGTTTCTCCAGATGGTGAATACATTACTGTTTGTGGTAAATTAGATACTCACGCTTCTGTATTTAAATGGAGCAAAATCAAAGAACTTATTAAAAGTAAAAAATATGCTGGTAAAGACCCATACGGGATTCCTATCTTAGATATGAAATCATCTCTACACGGTCAACTAGAATTAGGACTTGGGCCTTTACATAGCCAATACTCAAATGTAGATGGTGAGATATACACTTCTTTATATGTTGATTCTCAGATTGTAAAATGGAACTATAAAACTTTAAAAGTTTTAGATAAAGAAAATGTTCATTACAATGTTGGTCACTTAGCTGGTATGGAGGGTAAATCTGCTGATCCTCAAGGTAAATATATTATTTCACTTAACAAACTTGCTATTGACAGATTTAATCCGGTTGGTCCTCTTCACCCGCAAAATCACCAGTTGATTGATATTAGCGGAAAAAGTATGGACTTGCTTGTTGACATGCCTTTACCTTTAGGTGAACCGCACCAAGCAGTTGCAATCAGAGCAGAGAAGCTACATCCACATGTTAGATATCCAATGGGTACAAATACTAAAACTGGTAAGCAACATGTCGGTAAAACTTTAGCAGGTCAAGAAAAGATTGTTAGAGAAGGAAAAAATGTAACTGTATATGCCACTATGGTAAGAAGTCACATCAATCCTGAAAGAATCACTGTAAACAAGGGTGATACTGTTACTATGTATTTAACAAACTTGGAAAGAGCTCAAGATGAGACTCACGGTTTTACAGTTGATCAACATGATATTCATGCTTCACTTGAACCAGGAGAAACTGCTGAACTTAAATTTAAAGCTGATCTTGAAGGTGTATTTCCATACTATTGTACAGAATTTTGTTCTGCACTTCACTTAGAAATGATGGGTTATTTGATGGTTAAAGACCCTGATAAAAAATACGAGAGTGCTCAAAAATTAAAAATGCAAACAATGACAAAAACTGAGCTTAAAGCTGAGTACGACAAAACTGTTGCTGTAAATGCTGCTACTGATGCTGTTATCCAAAGTGTTGTTGCATTCTTAAAAGCAAATCACTTTGACAAACATAAAGTTGTAGCTGATCTTGTAACAGATGCATTTGATCAATATGGACAAATTCCTGCTCAGAAAAAACTTTCAGATGAAGCAGTTAAAGCTGGAGATTTAGAAAAAGCAGTTTTATTTGAAAATATGATTTGGCAACTGATGGTTAAAACAGCAGATGTTGGAATTAGAGCAAAAGATGCTCTTGTTAGACTCATCGCTACTAAACAGTCGGCTGCTGCACAAAATGGTGAAAGAGCATTTGGCGAAGGCGGATGTGGCGGTTGTCACGTTATCGGTAAAGTTTCATCTGGTCCAGACTTAACAGGTGTACTTCAAAGACATGAAAACGCACAAGTATGGGTTAAGGATTTCATTATGGATCCTGAAGCTAAATTTGAAGACCCATATATTAAAAGTATGATTGATTATTTCAACTTGAAAATGCCTAATCAACATATGACTGAAAAAGAGACTACAGACATTATCGAATACCTAAAATGGGTAGATGAAAATGCGAATCTATTCTAAAGAATAGATTAGATTTTAGTTTTACTAAGTGGGGAGGGAAAAGACAAATGTTCTTTTCCCTCCCTTTTTTTTATTAGTCTAACTTGATATAAATCAAACTTATGATATAGATTTTATATTATAATAATTGTAATTGTTTATTTTATGTTATAATCTTAAATTGAGGATTTACAGAGTCTTGAATTTTTCATTAACGCACAAGGAATATGTATATGCACCCTAGTTTAACAAAAGCAAAAATTTTTGCAACTTTAGCCTTAATTATTTTAACTTTCTCTTTCACTTTCCCTATGGTTGCTTTCCATGGTACACTCAATAAAATCAATGACGGTAAAGGAGAGGAAGTCTCTTCTTTAAGTAAATCTGTTTGGAATCTCTACAATAAAGGCAGATATAAAAGTGTTGAAACCGATAAAAAAGCGTACGATAATTTAGAAAAAATGATAGAAACCCAAGCAGAAACAGGACCAGCATCACTACCTATCTGGGCTGTTTCACTTGAAGCGCCAAACTATCCAAAAGAAGCTTTTCCAGAGGGGATACCAGTATACTTTCATTTTGACGGGTACAGTGGTGAAGTTCATGAGATGAATACAATCAATCACTATGTTGGTATGGACCCAATGTGGGTTGGCGGGCATTTTGAGAGAGCAATTGGAATATATGCACTTTTAGCACTCTCTTTGGGAATGATTTATTTTATAGCGTATGACAAAAAAATCTTAAACTATCTTATGCTTGTTCCTGCTTCACTGCCTTTACTTTTTATAGCCGATTACTCCTACTGGCTCTATTGGTTTGGACACAATCTGCATGACTGGGGAGCATTTAAAATCAAACCTTTTATGCCCACTGTTTTTGGAGATGGAAAAATAGCCCAGTTTACAACACATTCTTATCCAACGATAGGTTTTTATATGATTCTTGCAATCAGCATATTAAGCCTTCTTGCTTTTTTTGCAAAACAAAAAGCATTCAAAGAGATGCAAGAATAAATTCTAAGTTAAGGTATTAAATGTTTAAAAAATTATTGACTCTTGCCATTGTTCTTCTTATCCAAGCTAATGCAAATGTATTGCAAGAAGCAATTGACAATGCGCCGGAGGGTTCTATTTTAAAGCTTCCGGCTGGAGTTTATAAAGGCAATATCAATATAAATAAACCTTTAACAATCATAGGTAAGGAAGATGGTGTTGTAATTGACGGAGAGCAATCAGGAACTGTCATAACCATAAAAAGCTCGTATGTCACACTCAAAAATCTAAAAATAATTGGAAGCGGAGACAGACATGAGAATGTAGATGCAGCCATTACAATCAGTGATGGTGCGCAATGTGAAATAAGTGATTGCGTTATTGAGGACTGCCTCTTTGGGATTGACATGCAAATGGTTAATAACTCTATTATCTCAAACAATCATATCAGCTCAAAAGATTTAGACTTAGGGCTTCGCGGTGATGGTTTAAGGGTTTGGTATTCAAACAACAACCTTATAAAAGGGAACTCTTTAATTAAATCTCGAGATATGGTTATATGGTATTCTCATGGCAATGAGATAGTAAATAATTATGGAAAACACAACAGGTACTCCTTGCATTTTATGTACGCCGGTAAAAATCTCATCAAAAATAATACTTATGAGATGAACTCTGTTGGAATATTTTTTATGTATTCCAAAGATTCTATAGCAATTGGAAATGTCATAAAAAGTTCACAGGGTGCAACAGGAATGGGAATCGGTCTTAAAGATGTGTCAAATTTCACACTTCAGGACAATACGATTATATACTGTGCACAAGGTTTATACATTGACCGCTCACCGTTTGAACCCGATACGCACAATTGGATAACAGGAAACAAGATTCTTTACAATTCAGAAGCAATACACTTTCATTCTCTAAGTGAAAACAACACCCTAAAAGACAATATTGTTATGGGAAATATAGAAGATATTGTAAATGACAGCAGAGGAAGTAAAACCGACGAAAATGATATAGAAGCAAACTATTGGGATAACTACGAAGGATTTGATAAAAACCATGATGGGATAGGTGATACTCCTCATAAAGTTTATCAATACGCAGACCAACTTTGGGTTTATAACTCTGATGTAAAGTTTTTTTATGGCTCACCAGTCATTTCATTACTAAACTTTTTAGCAAAATTGGCTCCATTTACAAAGCCTCTTTTTTTAATGCAAGATGAAAAACCAAGAATTCTAAAAACAACTTTATAATATATAAAAGAGGATAATTATGGAAACAGTAAAAACTGACAGAAGAGAATTTGTTAAATATTCTACTCTTGGTATATTAGGACTTGTTCTGGGTGGCGGAATTGTTTTTAGTCCTTATGCGAGAGGAAATGAAAATAGGCTGAGACCTCCCGGCGCAGTTGCTGAAAAGAAATTTTTAGCATTATGCATAAAATGTGGTCAATGCCTTCAAGTTTGTCCTTATCATTCTATTGAATTGTCTGACATCACAAAAGGATATGGTGATGGAACGCCCTATATAGATGCTAATATAAGAGCCTGCTATGCATGTAGTGCTGTTCCATGTGTCCTAGCATGTCCTAGCGGTGCACTTGACCACAGTTGCGAAAAACCTGAAGATATAAAAATGGGAATTGCTGTCTTAGAATTTCCGGACACTTGTTTAGCTATGAAAAACATACCTGTGCCTCAAGGTTACAATAATCAAATGCGTGAGTTCACAGATTCTGTGCGCCACATAAATGACTTAGAAACAAAACTACTTGCTAAGTTTGATGATTATGAAGGTAAAGCGTGTACTTTATGCGCTGACATGTGCCCTATTCCAAATCCACTCAGTGCAATTTCTATGGTTAGAGATTCCAGTGGCGGGAATAGACCGGAAATTTATGATGGATGCATAGGCTGTGGTGCTTGCCAAGAGGTTTGTCCTACAAACATACCATCTATTGTAGTAAAACCAAGAATGACGTATGAAGACTACTATACAAATAAAAATAAAAGAGGTTAATTATGACAACTAAAAATTCCAACTTAAAAACAAAAGCGCTGTTGCTTTCTTCAAGCTTATTGATACTCTCTTTTTTAGCGTCTTGCAGTGATTCTAAGAACAATGAAAATGATAAAAGCAATCACACAAAATCTGCTCAAGTATTGGAAGGTTCAAAAATAGAAGTTGTTAAAAATGAAAGTGCACGTGAACTAAAAGTAGAAACAGGGGATGCAAATAAATCTAAAAACGATTCATTTTACTATGATTATGGTGAAAAAAGTGCATACGATCAAAATGCACAACCTGCGAATAGTGATGCATCCGTAAGAGTTAGACCGAGAAGTGCCATTGATGCAAACATGAATGTCAGAAGTCCTTATGAAGAGGTTCAAATCTCTATGATAGTCAATAATCTCAGTAAAAAATTTATGGTCAAATGTTCTGCATGTCATAATGACTATGCTAATGGAATTATCGGACCATCTTTAATTGGGAGAGATTCTGAATATATCTATGGAAAAATTACAGCATTTAAAAGTGGCGAAAAGAAAAATGTGCTCATGAAAGATCTTATAAATATGATGGACGATAAAGAAATTAGAGATATGGCTGATGAAATATATAAGTTCAATCAAGAAATCAAAAAAATAAGGGATAAATAATGAAAAATATTGTTGTAGCATTTTTTACAATACTGATTGTTGGGCTTACAGCATGGGTTGCAGTTAACGGTGGAGCTTATAACGGCGGAATTCATGGGAAAGTAACGGAAGATATCGGTAATCGTACAGCAGAACAGATGGGTACACAATCAACTCACGAAAATAAAGATGATAGAGAAAAAGAGATGGACCAACTTAATGCACTCAGAGAAAAAGCAGGAAATGTTGGCGCTTTCAAAGTTAGTGATGAGTATAAAAGTAAGTGTTCATCTTGCCATGGAGTAAATGGAAGTGGTGAGCAAAACGGCAAAAAGCTTATGGGACCAAAACTCTTTGGACAAACTGCTGATGAAGTATATACAAAATTAGATGATTTCAAAGCAGGCAGAAAAGAAAATATGATAATGAAAGGTCTTCTAATAAAACTGGATAAAGATGATTTAAGAAGATTTGCAAATGAGATAGGTGAATTTCCTGCACGAGCAGAAGCCGTTAAAAACTAACAGGACATATTAGATGGATAAATATAATAGTAGAGAAACTATAAAAAGAACATCATTCTGGTCAACTTTTTTTAGTACGACTAAAGATGGAAAGAAGATTTTTAGCTATAGAATGAAACGGTGGATACTTGTTATAGCTATTCATTTACTGTTTTTTTTATCTTTTGCTATTGATATTCAAATTCTAGAGGGAACTTTAAGCGGTTCAAGATTTCTAGGCTTTCATCTCATAGATGTTTTTACAACCATGGAGATGTTTTTAGCAGAGTTCTACTTACATGTAAACATCATAATCGGGGTCAGTACAATTATCGTTTTTTATATTTTTGTCGGTGGCAGGAGTTACTGTTCATGGGCTTGTCCTTATGGAATTTTAAGTGAAATAGGTGAAAAGTGGCACAATACTTTAGTGGCAAAAAAGATTATTAAAGATAGAAAATTTGACCATAGAATCAGATATTTTTTCTGGGCAATTTTTTTAATACTCTCTTTTACAAGTGGTTATTTGGTATTTGAGAGTGTAAATGTTGTAGGTATTTTAAGTCGTGCCGTTGCTTATGGCTGGTCTTTAACTTTAATTTGGGTAGTTATAGTATTTGCATTTGAAGTATTTTATTCTCGTCGCGCCTGGTGTACATATATTTGTCCAATCGGCACAACTTATGGAATGATTGGAAAAATAAGTGCTCTAAGAATTGAGTGGAATGACAACTGTGACCACTGTATGGTATGTCATGATGTATGTTTTGAGAATCAAGTTCTAGAAATTGTAAAAGCAAAATATGACAAACAAAGAGAAGAAAAAGGCATAACTAAAGAATATATAACCGGAGCTGATTGTACACTTTGCGGAAGATGCGTAGATGTGTGCCATGAAGATGCTCTTAATTTTGATTTTAGATTAAAAAGTTTGGTGTAAGGTAATATTTCATGATAAAAGTATCGCAATTAACTAAAAAATTCGGCTCACATGTATCCCTTGATAATGTAAACTGTGAATTTCATAAAAATGAATCGATAGCACTGATGGGTGCGAACGGTGCTGGTAAAACTACACTTATCCGTTCTATCCTTGGATACTACCATCCTGATCAGGGTGAGGTTCTTATAAATGGATTGAATCCTATAAAAGATAGGACTAAGGTATTGCAGGAGATAAGTTTTGTGCCTCAACTTCCACCTCCTATCAAGCTTAGTCTTGACGAGCTTATTCAATATGTCAGCATAAGCGCACAAGTTGACAGAGAGTTGATTTTGCACTATGCGAATGAGATGAAGCTTGATATAAATGCCAACATAAACAAATCATTTTTTAAGCTCAGCGGCGGGATGAAACAAAAAATGCTTATTGCTATAAGCTTGGCAAAGAAAAGTGACATCATCATATATGATGAGCCGACTGCAAATCTTGACCCAAAAGCAAGGGATGACTTCTATAGACTTTTAAAACAAAACGAAGAAGAAAAAGTTTTACTATTTGTTACACATAGACTTGAAGAGGTTAAAGATTTGGTAAACAGACAAATCTATATGGATCTTGGAAAAATTGTATCAGATGAAACAATTTAGATATTTAAAGGAATATTTTTGAAAAACTTATATTTAATTGCATATTTAGATTTAAAAGAGTCTATCAGAGCTAGATGGTTTGTGGTTTACTCTCTTGTATTTGGCGGTCTCATTGCGCTCTTTTTCATAGCCGGTGTGACAGAATCGCAAGTTATGGGTTTTAGCGGTTTGAGCAGACTTTTACTGATGTATATACAGATTACAATAGTGATATTGCCTATCTTTATACTCATAACAACTGTGCGTTCAATCTCCGGAGACAGAGATAACCATATCTTGGAATACATGCTCTCCTTTCCTATATCGCTTAAACAATATTACTGGGGCAAGATTATCGGCAGGTTTATAACCGTGTATCTGCCTGTACTTTTTGCCATGGTAATTGCCGTAGTTTACGGAGCTTTTAAAGGTGCCGACATACCTTGGAATATATTCTTTTTATATACGGGGCTTCTTTTTGCACTCTCTTCCGCATTTTTAGGAATAGCATTTTTTATCTCCTCATTTGTAAAGTCTTCTGAAGTTGCACTTGGAATAGCATTTTTTATATGGATATTTTTACTTGCATTTATTGATATAGCACTTATATCTCTTATGATGCAACAGAGATTTAATGAAGAGTTGATTATTTTTATCAGTTTGGCAAATCCGATGGAACTGTTCAGAGTTGCTGCAATTTCACTTTTTGACCCTGAGCTTACGGTTATGGGTCCTGTTGCTTTCTACATACTTGACTCTATCAGCCAAGGTATGTTTGTTCTTTTGTCTATAGGTTATCCTTTAGTTTTAGGGTTACTGTTTGCCTTTTTGGGTTATAAAATTTTTGAGAAAAAAGATTTAGTTTAAAGGAAGTTATGATGAGAAAAATAGTAATTGGGATATTGTTAATATCAAGTTTGTTATATTCATATAGTATGGATTACACTAAAGACACTACTTGTTTAGTAAGACATTTAAAAGTATATGAGAATCCTAAATGGGTGGCAAAAGTGGAGTTGAAAAATGGCAAAGAGGTATTTTTTTCCTCTCCTAAGTCTATGTTTGAGTTTTTTCACAGACCGGGGAAGTGGTATGAGTTGAATGTAAAGAGTGAAGATGATTTTAAAAATATCATAGTTACAGATTTTAAAACATTGTTACCGGTAAAAGCCAAGGGAGCTTTTTATATATACGGAAGCAATGTTACTTCACCCGCAGGTGATGATTTAGTACCGTTTGATTCATACAAAGCAGCTGAGATTTTTGCAAAAGAACACAACGGAAAAAGAATACTTGGCTTTAAAGAAGTAAGTGAAGCGCTTATCAAACTTTTAAACGGAAATATATAAAATGCAAAAACCTACTCCTGTCAATGAAGAGATAAAACTGGATCCAAAAAGATATATAGTAAGTGAGACGGACGAAAAGGGGAAAATCACCTATTGCAATGACTATTTTATGGAAGTCTCAGGTTATTCTAAAGAGGAGTTAATCGGACAGCCGCACAGCATTGTTCGTCATCCGGACATGCCTAAAGTTGTTTTCAAACTTTTATGGGAAACTATTTCACAAGGCAAAAATATCAATGCGGTTGTAAAAAACTTAGCAAAAGATGGCAGATACTATTGGATATTTACTGAATTTGAAATTAGAAAAGATACTGATACCGGCAAAGTTATCGGCTACCATGCATCAAGAAAAACAATATCTAAACATGTAATAGAAATTATTACTGATTTATATACAAAACTCCTAGAGATAGAAAAGAGTTCCGGCGTAGAAGCAAGCCAGAAATACCTCATCAGCTTTTTAAAAGAAAAAGGTGAAAGTGTAGAGTTTGCAAACATCATGGAAGAAATTCATAAATTTTATTAAATTCAAACAGAAGGACAAAAGATGAGAAAAGTACTTTTACTTCTTTTTGCTTTTGTCACATTCACTTTCGCAAATATACTTCAAGAGACTATAGATAACGCACTGCCCTATTCCACAATCAAACTGCCCTCGGGAATCTACAGCGGCAATATCGTTATAAACAAGCCTTTAACCATACTCGGCAAAGAATCGGATGTAATCATACAAGGTGACAAGACGGGAAAAGTTGTCACTATAAACAGCTCACATGTAACACTGAAAAACTTAACAATAAGTGGAAGTGGCAATCAAATGACCCGATTGGACAGTGGCATCCAAATAAATAAAGCAAGTCATTGTGAAGTAAGTGATTGCAATATAACAGACAGTCTCTATGGTATTGATATGGTCATGGTAAACAATTCTATCATTTCAAACAACATCATCACCTCTAAAAAGAATGATATATCCCTGAGAGGCGATGCGCTGAAAATTTGGTACTCCAATAACAATATCATAAGAAACAACACTATAGCCTACGCGAGGGACGTGACCCTAAGCTATTCAAACAATAACCTAATTGAAAATAATACTTTTTTACATAATAGATTTGCGATTCACTTAAGCTTAAGTAATCAGA
>CALCGG010000137.1 GCA_937900945.1 uncultured Sulfurimonas sp.
AGAATAAAGTTAAAACATATCTAGCACAGACGACGTAATAGACGCAGAGATAGAAGTTTTACTCTATCTCAGCCTATTTCCATGTGCTAACACATATCATGCGTTGTTCTTTGCAATGAGAAGGATGCATGTAGAAAATTATAAATCTTTTAATTAAACCCGATTCTCTTTTTTGCGCCAACAAGCCAATAGGAGATAGCTAAGCCCACTATTACAGCACCAATAATTAAAAGGTCTTCAGCTTTTTCAGAAGACAATGAATAAATCAATACTTTTCTTATAAGCGCCGCCATAGCCAACATAATAAAGGCGCCTATAGCAAAACCTTTACCTTGAAGGTGTTCTATTTCCTCATGAATCAATTCGATAGCTGCCCATAAAACGAGTAAACTACCCAAAACAGTAAGGATACCTTTTTCTATTCCTATATCTGAAAAAAACAATAAATAAATATCATAAGCGAAAAGCCCAATTGCGAAAAATGCAACAAGAGCCAAAGCCCCGGCAAGAAAGAAATTCACATAAGAGTTAAATTTTTTTAAACCAGCTAAAATTGTTTTCTCAAATTTTGATAAAGACAAAAACTTACTCAACTCTTCTTCTCTATAAGAACTGGTAAGCACATCAAGATTCATATCTATTATTTTTTCGACAGCTCTGATTTCTTTAATATGTTGCTCTTTATTATCAAAATTTGTTTCAATATTTTGCAAAATAAAAGTTCTTACAAAAGTAAAAGCAGAGTTTACATAGTGTGTCGGTAAACCGATTTTTACATGAATTTCACCTATTTTATACAGGTGTGTAAAATACGATATGTCATATTTTCCACAAAAGAGATTAATAAACCACTCTTTTATTTTTTTGCGATGATTGGCAATGATATCTTTATTTTTTAAAAATTGAGCAGTTTTACCAAACCCCCAAATATAATCGTAAAAGCCATCTATAAACTCATCTGCAAGTATTTCAATTCTCGGCTGCAAATTTTGTAAAATCTGGGACTCTTCATCTGTAAATTTGTAGTCTCTTTTTAAATTGTTATATTCTTGCATGACTCTTCCTATTATCGATAGATATCCATTTGGGAATATTATAACATAAGCATAAAATTATCTTTTAATTATTGTATTTAAAATCCTCTTTTGCCTTATCCAAAGCACCGTTAAAGTCCATTATCTCTCCGTCAAATTCAGCTTGAAAAGCTTTAGCATCATTCTTATTTAAAAAAGCGTATTTGCTGCTTTTGCTCATTGTCCCTCTTTTTTTACTGCCGACAACATAAAAAGCTTTTGATGCATCTACAAATTTTAACGAAGTCACATCCACAACTTTTGGATTCTTAAGAATTATGCCCTGTTCAAAATGCTCTTCAAGGCAATGCAAAGAACAGTATTGGTAATTTTTTCCATTTTCCTCTGCACTGTGGCTGGTTTTGTAATATTTAACCAAATCCATTCCACACATATGGCAATACCTTTTTTCTTTTCCATCTTGGATTAAAACAGCTTGACTTTCATTTACAGATTGAAACATTGTTGATGGAATTTGCATACTTTTTTGAGAACTACAGCCTACTAAAATGAAAAAAACTATAGCGCCAATAAATACTTTTAACATGAGAACCCTTCTATAACTAAATATTAAAAATTTATCATCTTATTATTACATAAGTGTTAAACTTGCGTCTATGAAAGAAAAATTAAAAAAATATGCAAAAGAAATACTCACTTTACTTGTTGTTATTGTTGTATCTTCTAATGTAATCAGTTTATATAAAAGTAAAAGCTTAACTGCCGAAGCGCTTCAGATGGACTCTGTGAAGCTCATAAACAACCTAGTATATGAAGTAAAAAATGATGAGCCGGTTTTAGTCCATGTATGGGCTACATGGTGTCCAATATGCAAAGTTGAAGCTCCAAATATCCAGATGCTCTCAGAACATTTTCAAGTTGTTACCATCGCAGTCAAATCTGGAACAAGCAGTGAAATTAAAGCTTTCTTGGATAAAAACGACTATACCTATAATGTTGTGAATGATACTTATGGTGAGCTCTCATCAAAGTTTAATATATCAGCATTTCCAACAACGCTGATATATGATAAAAATAAGAATTTAGTTTTCAGTGAAGTTGGGTATACAAGTACACTGGGACTATGGCTAAGAATGGTATGGGCAGGCTACTAATTGAGTAATTTTGAGTTTGAATATCTTTTTGCATTTGCACTATTGCTTTTAATAGTATGTATTTACAAGTGCCCGCTCAGTGTTAAAAAAATAATATTTCCACATGTAAACCTTTTTTCAGCTTCAACCAACTGGATAAATAAGGACAGGCTTTTTTATTCACTCATTATAACTCTTTTAGTAACTGCCCTCGCCTCACCTATAGCTTACGATCAAAAATCATCAAACAAAAAAAAAGGGCGTGACCTTGTTTTTGCATTAGATACAAGCGGTTCCATGGATGAGAGCGGTTTTGACAAAGAGTATCCAGAGAAAAAAAAATTTGATATTTTAAGAGATATTTTAAAAAAATTCATAAACCAAAGATACGATGACAATGTTGGAGTCACCATCTTTGGAAGCTACGCTTTTTCCGCTGTTCCGCTCACCTACGACATGAAAAGTATCTCTTTTTTACTTGACTTTTTTGATGTAGGGATAGCCGGAGACAGCACAGCCATCGGAGAGGGAATCGCCAATGCAACGAGAGTATTAGAAAAAGGGGAAGCAAAGAAAAAAGTGATTATCCTTATTACTGATGGCTTTCAGAACAGTGGTGAGATCTCTATAAAAGATGCTGTAGAGACTGCCAAGAAAAAGGGAATTATAATCTATTCCATTGGGATTGGGGACAAAAACAGTTACGACGCGAAACTTTTGGAAACCATAGCCAAAGACTCACAAGGCAAATCATTCAGCGCACAAAATGCTGAGATGTTAAGCGGTGTTTATACGCAAATAGATTCACTCGAGCCAAGCGATATCCGTTCACAGCACTATCTGAATAAGCAGTCATTGTATATTTACCCACTAAGCTTTGCTGGCTTTTTACTCCTTTACATGTTACTAGTCAGTCGAAAAGAGCTCTTATGACTTTTATATATCCTTGGCTTTTTTTTCTTTTTATACCTTTATATATTTTTTATAAAACGGAACCACAATCTATTGATACCTCAAAAATAAGACAGCGAAAACTTTTATATTTGTCTCTTAGTTTTATACTCATAGCATTGACCCGTCCGGTCATTTCAAATACTATAAATAACCAAAAATTTGATGCGCAGGATTATATAATCGCCATCGATGCTTCCTACTCCATGCAGGCAGATGATTTAAAACCAACCCGATATGAAGTCGCCAAACAAAACATACAGGAGCTTTTGCACAAGCTTCCCAAAGACAGATTCAGCATCTTTGCTTTTACATCAAATGCCATGCTGATATCGCCGCCTACTACAGATACTGAGATAAGCATGATGGCTCTTGATGTTTTAAATCCAAAGTTTATCTTGACGAAAGGTACCTCTATTTATGAGCTTTTAAAAACTATCTCTAAAACCTTTTATGATAAAAAAAATCTGATTATTTTCAGTGACGGAGGGGAGGACCACAACTTGGCTCGTCTTCTATCTATGGCTAAGAAGAGCAATATCATTCCTTATATTGTAGCGACAGGCTCACAGGATGGTGCTATTTTGAAAAATGATGATTTCAATATAAAAGATGAAAACAACAACTTGGTTATCTCAAGGATTAACCCGATATTAAAAGATTTTGCACTTGGCAGTGGCGGAAAATATTACGAACTGGATTCTGACTCAAACGCTGTCGTTACAGATCTTATTTCAGATTTAGGGTCAAGCTCGCAAAAAAATGAGCAGACAAATATACAGGTTCTCAGTTTTACAGAGCTTTTTTACGCCCCTTTGCTTTTAGCAATTTTTTTCTTTTTTATAGCTGTTACAAAGATTCATCAGCTTTATTTACTCTTTTTGCCTTTTCTCTTTTTACCAAACTCTTCACATGCAGTTCTACTTGACTTTTATCACTTAGACAAGGCGAATAAACACTATCATGAGAAGCAATATTTAAACTCTGCTCAAGAGTTTGAAAAAATAACTCCAAGCGTAGAGAGTTATTACAATCTAGGAGTAAGCTACTACAAAGCAAAGCATTATAAAAAGGCGATTGAAGTGTTTTCAAAGATAAAATCAACCGATAGTACTTTAAAACAAAAACTTTTTTACAACATGGGAAACTGTGCGGTAGAGTTAAAAAAATATGACAGAGCAAAAATTTACTACAGCCAAGCTTTGGCGCTTGGATTTGATGAAGACAGCTTTTACAATCTTTCACTTTTATATAAACTAAGTTTAAAAGAAAAAATAGATGTGTCAGCCATGATGCCTAAAAAAGACTCTCACAAATCAATAAAAGACTCTCAACAAAGCAATACTAAAAAAGATGAAAGTAAAAGCAGTTCATCAAAATCAAACCAAAAAGCGGGTGAAAGTAGTGCTGGTTCATCATCAGCAGAGAATAAAAAAGAATATCAAGAAAAACTAGAAAAAAGCGATAAAATAAATAAGTCTCAATATAAAATAGGATATAAAGCATACGAGCTTATCAACAAAGGATATACAAATGAAAAACACCCTTGGTAAGATACTGTTATTAATAATTTTTGAAATTTTTGCTCTTGCAAATACAAATCTTGCCACTTACTCCCTTAGTACAAATAAAAAAGATGTTTCTTTCAAAGAAGCGGTTGAGATCACATTTCAAGCACAGCAAAAAAACCATTCTGATGTAATGTATTTCTTTTTAGAGGTTCAAAGTTCAAAAGACTATAAGGTTGAACTCTTACAAAAGCATGAAGAAGAAATCTCTTATCATAATAAAAAAACAACCTTTACCTATCTTCTTTTCCCATTAAAAAGCGGTGAAATAAAAATAAATTTTGACTTCACTATAAAACAAGCCAGTGATGAGGCTGTTGCACAGGTTTACCGTGGCGGCAGAAATAATGTAAGATGGATAGATACCATAAACACAAAAATAGAACTAGAACCTGTAGTTTTACATGTTCAAGAACTAGATATTAACACAGATTTAGTTGGCGATTTTAAAATAGTGTCAAAAATAAAAGAGGAAAAAATTAAGGCTTATGAAAGTGTGAATATAACATATTATTTACAAGGCACCGGATACGACGAAGTAACCATTAAACCAATAGATGAGATAGATGGCGTAAAAATATTTTCGGCTGAAACAAAACATTTCAACAAAGCAACAAAAGACGGATATCAAATACAAAGAGAATTTGACTACGCCTTGATAGCTAATAAAGATTTTTCAATTGAAGAAAAAGAAATAAAATGCTACTCGACAAAATCTCATAGTTACTACACTCTAAAAACGAAACCCTACAATATAAAAGTTGACAAACTAGACAAGTCTACACTTATAGATAATGAGAATTATCCTGATGAAACCTATAATTTTGAAAATGTGAAACAGTTTTTTATTTACATGCTGATTTTTATAACTGGTTTTATGAGTGCGAAATTATTACCAACTAGCTTCAAAAGAATCTCTAAAAAAGAAAAATTCAGCGATATCAAAGAGACTAAAACTCCAAAAGAGTTACTTCTTTTGCTAATGAACGATTACAGAAGCTATAAACTGGATTCAACCTACGCTGATTTGGAGACACTTTTATATAAAGACAAAAGTGAAAAAAGTTTTAAAACTATAAAAAAAGAGTTATTCGAAGCACTAAAATGAAAAAAAACATCTTATTGTTAATAATTTCCACTGCAATATTCGGTTCAGAAAATAGCTATGAGACAGGTCGCGCACTCTACAATGACAAAGCATGCAGCAATTGCCATGGAACAAATGCAGAGGGAAGCGGAAGCTATCCAAAACTTGCAAATCGTTCTAAAAACTACCTCATAAAAAAACTGAAACAATTTCAAAAGGGTAAATCTACCAGTCAGGCGCAAGAGGTAATGTTTGGATTTGCAAGAAGTCTGAACGAAACAGAAATGGATTACATGACTACTTATTTATCAGACTATAAAAAAGAATCTGCCGATAAATATAAACTCGATTATGACATCATGGGCAGCGTTGATTAAGCAAACTTTTTAGTAGCTAAATACCTTTGCAAAATTATCATCGCAGAGATAGAATCAACTCTTCCGTCACGAATGTATTTTATCTCCCCTTTCATCATGTTTTCCGCTTCAAGCGAAGAGTGACTTTCATCTTGATAAAAGATTTCACCTTTAAAATCGACTAAATTCATAAAATGGGCAATGCGTCTTCTCATCTCATCTTCACTGCTTCCGCCAAGCGGAATACCGATTACAACCGCTTCAACTTCCCATTCATCAAGAACTTTTTTCACATCACGAGAGGCCTGATCTCTGTTTTTTCTCATAACTGCAGGTAAAGGAGTTGCTATATCTTTATGAGCTGAGTATGCCAGACCGATTCGTTTTAAACCCAAATCTATTGCGATATATTTCAAACTATTTCCCCAAACAAAAAGAGCCGAACATCTTGTCTAGCATCTCATCATTTTCAAACGGTCTTGTTATGGAAGCCATCTCTTTTACTGCCTCATTTAAATGAAAAGAAAATATTTCAAGCTCTTGGTCAGCCAAAGGATAAAATGCTTCCTCAATGTTTTTGAGCGTATTTTCTACTGCCGAGATTTGTCTTTGAGAGATTAACATGTGTTCATCTGAAGAGTTCGTTACATCCATGATATTTTTTAAAACCTCTATAAGAGAAGTCACACTATCTTTAGAATTTAATTCCAAATCAAAGTTTATCCCTACATGTTCAAATTTCTGTTCTAAATCTATCTTGTTTTTTACATAAATTATTTTCTTTTTCTTAGCATGGTATTCTATCAACGAAATTATTTGTTCATCTTCACTGTCTATTTTTCTGCTGCCATCAAAAAGAGCCACTACAATATCACTCTGTTGTATGGCTTCTAGAGAGCGTTCAATCCCTATGCGCTCTATCTCATCGTTAGCTTCTCTAATCCCTGCAGTATCAACTATGCGGATTAAGTGTGTGCCAATTTTAACCTGCTCTTCTATGGTATCTCTAGTAGTTCCGGCAATATCGCTTACAATCGCACGGTTATAATTCAGCAATGAATTCAGCAATGAGCTTTTTCCAACGTTCGGTTTTCCGATAATCGCTACTTTAAAACCCTGCATGAGCCCTTCTCTTGCTTTACTCGCGACTAAAGTATCATCAAGTGACTTTTTCAACTCATTTAATTTATCTTGTATCTGCATCACTAAATCTTCTGGCAAATCCTCTTCGGCATAGTCAATACTTACTTCGGAATATGCAAGAATATGAATAATATCATCACGAATTTCTTCTATATACCCTTTGAGAGAACCTTTCATTTGAGCAGCTAATATTTTTGCAGCATCTTCACTTTTTGCTTCAATCAGCTGTGCTATCGCTTCTGCTTCACTTAAATCTATACGTCCATTAAAAAATGCTCTTTTACTGAATTCACCAGGAGTTGCAAGTCTGGCACCATGGAAAATAGTAGCCTTTAAAATACTCTGAGCAACTATAAAACCGCCATGACACTGAATCTCTACTACATGTTCAGCAGTAAAAGAAAAAGGTGCTTTGAAGTAGATAACGATAGCTTCGTCAATCAGTTCATTCTCAGGATTATAAATATTTGTGAGGGTTGCATGTCTTGGAGAAAAATCTTGACGATTTGTAAGTTTTTTAGCAATTTGGAGTGCTTTATCGCCACTTATTCTTATAATGGCGATTGAGCCTATGCCGTTTGCTGTTGCAATGGCAGATATAGTATCGGTATCACTCATAGTTAATTTGAATGATAATCATTTATGATGATATATTTCAATCCATCGCGAGTTGAACGGATAGCTACATATTTATCAGGATAAGTATCTCTCAGTTCTTTAAGAGCTATTTGGACTAATACACCATCAAGTATCTTTGTTTGTGCTCTTCCGTCTTTATCAACGCTTTCACAAACACTTACAAGATACCTGGAAATAGACTCTTCCTGATTTTTCAAAAATTCTGCAATTTCTAAACGAAGTTGTAGTTGATATTTTGAATTAATCCAATTAAACAACATGTAAGAAAGTGCTTTATATCTATACCCTTCTTTGCCTATCAATAAGGCTGAATCTTCACCTTTAAACTCAATAAATAAAGTATTTTCATCATAAATGCTTACGTTAATCTCATCTATATCAAAGCAGGACAATTTAAAAAGAGTATTTATCTCCTCTTTTATTGTTTTTGCCACATCCGTTAAATCATTGTCCAACTCTTCTTTATAAGAAGATTCTTTTTTGCTAACAATTTCTTCATGCTCTTTATTGATAATTTCTTCTTCATCTTGAGTACTAACAAAAGAGGCAGGCATAATTGTATCGTTTAACATAGTAAAGAATTTATTCTTTTTTGAAGGTTCTTTCTCTTGTTTTGGTTCAGGAGATTCTTTCTTCTCTTTTTTTATAGATGCCACTTTTTTTATAATATTTTCAACTCTTTGAGTAATCTCTTTTTTTTCTTTCACAGGAATTGATGTGGCAGCAGGTTTAGACTGAACTTCTTTCAACTCTTGGTTGATATACTCTTTGATTGTGTTATCTTCATCTGTTTTCTTAGTAGCTACAATGATAGCATTTTTTTTAAATACTCCTAAGATTCCCTTACTAGGATACTGAATAACCTCAGTTTGTAATTTTGTAACGGAGCATTTAAGTTCAAAAGATGCTTGTAAATAAGCTTCTTCCAGGCTAACTGCTTCAATCTTAATCATCTTTTTTTCCTGCATCCTCTTTAATAGCAATTTTTACATCTTTAGCATTCGCAAATTGTTGATTTACAATAAACTGTTGTAAAATTGAGAATAAATTATTTACAAACCAGTAAAGAACCAATCCTGATGGGAATGTTAAAAAGAAAAATGTAAAAATTATTGGTAAAAATTTCATTACTTTTTCTTGCATTGGGTCTGTAAAACTTGTAGGAGTCAACTTTTGCTGAAAAAACATAGATGCACCCATTAAAATTGGAAGGATGTATGTTGGGTCCATTCGAGAGAGGTCATCTATCCATAGCATCCACGATGCACCTTGAAGTTCAACAGCATTTAAAAGTACGCGGTATATTGCAAAGAACACTGGAATTTGTAAAATCATCGGCAAACATCCACCTAGTGGGTTTGCTCCATGCTTTTTATACATTTCCATTGTTGCTGCATTAAGGCGTTGCGGTTCGCTTTTATACTTTTCTTTAAGCTCTTTCATTTTCGGAGCAAGCTCTTTCATTTTCTGCATTGAAACCATACCTTTGTATGTCAATGGATACAAAATAGCTCTCACGATAAGAGTAAGCGCTATGATAGCCCAACCCCAGTTTCCAAAAATTCCATGCAACCATGACAAAAGAGAAAAAAGCGGTTTTGCAGCGAATGTGAACCAGCCATACTCTATAGCATTGACAAGTGCAGGATTTATAGCTTTTAAAACCTTATGCTCTTTTGGTCCTAAGTAGCCGTTAAAAGTACTATTTGGAGTGGCTTCAAAATATATTACAGGATTATCACTTCTATCTCTGTCCACTATAATATTGGTATCTTTCTTAAATCCATACATGATGCTTGCAGTATACTGATCAAACGCAGAGGCTAAAGTGACTGCACTAAATACCTTTCTACCCTCAGCGTCACCGTCTTCAATAATCGTGGCAATTTCATCATCAGTATATACCATGCCTCCTGCAACTGCCATAAGTTGTTTGGATACCTCAGGTCTTTGACCGATGTATACAAAATATCTAGCATCTCTTGATAAAACAATATTTACATCATAATGTCCATCAGCATAAAAAGTTAAATTTTTTGTTACAATCAAGTCTTGAAGTTTTTGAGTCAAGACAACCTGAACAGGCTTATCTTTAATAATTGCTTCAGAAACAGATGCGGTATAAGCTGTGCTGATTGCTTCATTATTTAAAACATCATCTGCGAATCTGACATAAAGCGGTTTTGCCCCTGTTGGAGAAACTACTTCAGCATGAAGATCATCTGAATTGTTAAATTTATCTTCAAGTAATATCTTTGAAGATATACGACCTAAAGTATCTAATTTTAGTACAAAATTATCACTTTTAATTGTAACAATACTATTTGAATTTGCTGAGCCAACTTTTTCATCAACCGAAATAGCATGACCTAACTCTTTTTCAATAACTTGAGTATTTGTACTGCTTACGTTTTCTTTTACTGAAATATTTTTATTCTTGTTTTCGTCTAAGGCTAATTCTTGAGCTTTAGGTGGAAAAATTGCTGTATAACCCAGGAAAAACACTACTGATAATGCTACTGCTAGCATTAATCTTTGATTTGATGTCATTTTATCTAACACGACGACCCTTTATAGGAAAAATTTTTTATGATATGAAAACGGTTTTTTTTGTTTGGAACCAACCAATATTTTATTGAGCTAATCCCTAGTTTAGTGGGCTTACAAGAGAGTTTATCTAGTAATGGATATTCTATACCACCATCAAACAATTGATTACATCGTAGTATTCTAGTAAAAGAGTGGTAAAAAGCACTTGAAATGGAGTTGTTTTCGAAGTTAATTCTTGCAAATTCGCTACATGTTGGGTAATATCTGCAACTTCCATAACCAATCAGTGTAAAGAACTTCTGATAAAGCCATAATAATTTTAATAAAAACTTTTTTATCATATTAAAAATTAGCCTTTAAAGCTTTAGCGCGATGTATTATTTTCTTGAAATCATTTGTTAAATTCTCATGTGAAGATTCTACAAGTGACTGCTTTGCAACAAATATGTAAGTTCCGTCTATGAAGGTTTTGGAGTATTCACAAAAAAGAGCTCTTAGCCTTCTTTTAGCACGATTTCGTTTTACCGCATTGCCAATTTTTTTGGTTGCCGTAAATCCTACTTTGTGAATTCCATTTTGGGGGAGAAAAAAAAGTACAACATTCTCTGAATGTTGGTTTATCCCTTTTTTATAAATATACTGAAACTCACGATGCTGTTTCAGCGTATTAAATCCGCCTAAACTGTCAATCTTTTACGACCTTTAGCACGACGACGATTAATCACATTACGACCATTTGCAGTTGCCATACGAGCTCTGAAACCATGAGTTCTTTTTCTTGGTGTATTATGTGGTTGGTATGTTCTTTTCATTGACATATCCTTATATTATTTTAAGAGCGCAATCATACAAAAATATTACTTAAAGTGCGGTTAATACAGCCGTTTAGCTCTGTATCTGCTTTTGATTTGTTAATTGCTGAAGATAATTGGATATATTTATAAGAGAAAATGTAACTAAAAATATCATAAGCCCTGGAAAAAAGCTTACCCACCATGCTATCTCAACGACATCTTTTCCACCGCTGAGTATTGTTCCCCAACTCATTTGCGGGGCTACTATGCCAAGTCCTAAAAAACTAAGTCCTGATTCTGCGAGGATTGCTCCGCCAACACCAAATGTAAAACTTACAAAGTATATTGGAGCTAATATTGGGGCATAGTATTTAAAGAGTATTTTCATTTTACTGACATTTGCTATGTTTAAAATCTTTATGTAAGGCTGTGTTGTGATTTTAAAGCTTTCAGAACGGATGAGTCTTGCTGTAGTCATCCATCCTGTAATAGAGATAATAACTATCAAAACCCATGCTGAAGCATTCACATAACTTACTAGTGCCAAGAGCAGAAAAAAAGTGGGGAAAGTTAAAAAAAGGTCCACTAAAATTACAAAAGACTTATCAATTTTCCCTCTAAAGTAACCAGCCATAGAACCGAATAAAAGCCCTATGAATGAAGCTATAAAGGCACTGCCTACGCCGATTGTCAGAGAAACTTTTCCGCCCTCCATCAACCTTGCCAAGATATCTCTTCCGAGTCTATCTGTTCCGAGAAAATGGCTCAAAGAAGGTTGTAGTAAAATGGAGTCACTATCTAATGAGTAAGCGTCTACAGAGTATACCAATGAACCAAAATAAGAAAATAAGAACACAAAAATTAGTACAAATAAACTGAATTTAGGTAAATTCATTAAAAGACTTTTAACATGACGAGGATTATTGTTTAATTCCAAGCAGAGTCTGCATCATCTGATCAATAGTAGTTATAACTTTTGCAGCCGCGCCATAAGATGTTTGATACTTGATAAGATTTGTCATCTCTTCATCAAGATTTACTTTTGACACTGAAGAGTATTCCATTTCTACCGAATTGAACTGAGTATTTACTGTGTCATTTTTTCCTTTTGCTATATTTGTAGCCATACCGACATCAGTTGCTATCATATCAAACATGCCATATGATGTTGTGTTGTATATATTTCTATCTACTTTAAACTCATAATTTTCAAACTGATGCTGCATCATGCTTAGAGCAACTCTATTATCGCCTGATGTTGAAGATTTTCCGGCAGATATCAATGTGGGATTTACTTTTAACTCATGTTTTAAGGAGATGTTTCTTGCACTGTCTCCATCAAAAAATCTACTCATCCCGAGCGCACCGGCAAAATTTGTCCCAGATGAAAAATTAGCATCTTTTAAATTATCTTGAATTGCGAACGTATACCCTTTTGCTTGCAGAGTTGGATCCATGGTAAATTCAACGGAATTATTTCCACTTGCCGTTGCCCAGTTGTATCTAAGATAATTATCTATATCATTATTTGCATTTCCATCGGCATTATCATCGACTTGCGCCGTCATTTGAGCTTCTATAGAGTTTGACCCTGCTATACCGCCCATTGAAGTTGAAACATCTATATTTATTTGTCTTGAAGCGGCAATATTTCCATCTATATCATACACTATAAGATTAAAAGAGCCTTCTTTAACATTTAATCCTGAACTCATTAGCGATGCTGTTTCACTAGTATCTAGAATATTGGAGTTCATTCTTGTAGTAGAAGACTGAGCATATAAGTTGTTAGTAGATTCTATTATACCTTTTGCAAAAGCGTCTAATTCTGAGACAACATTTTGTATGACACCATCTGTAGGCATTCCGCTTGTTGTATCGATAGTACCGCCTCTAAGATTTAAAATAGAACCTATTTTACCGCCTGTTATTGCTTCATTCATAGGAATCAAAACTCCGTCCTGTCTTTCGTATGAAATATCATAAAAACCGGTGGGATTATTAGAATTAGACAAGACTAATGGATGGTATGAAGCACCATCTACTATGTTAAAGCCATTTACACTAAGGGTATAGCTTCCTGTTCTTGTATTGGAAGAACTGTCAATCTGCATATTTGACTCTATCTGCCCCACATTAACATCACTGCCAATAAGTTGTGATAAAGTTTTTTCAATAAGATTTCTTTTATCTCTTAAATCATTAGCTGAGTATTGCCCATCCATCTCTGCGTTATCAATACTTAGATTTAGTTCAGACAACTGCTGCGCTAATCTATTAACTTCATTTATATTTGTACCTAATTCATTATTTATTTGTGATTGAAGAGATATAACCTGTTCTTGTGTTTGAGTTATATGGGCTGCAAGAGTTTCTGCTTGTTTAGCTAAAGCTAATTTTATAGCATCATTGTCAGGATTATCAGAAAAAGTTTGCCACATGTTGTAGTACTCTTGTAAATCTGCTTTTATCCCTACTCCATCAATCTCCGGAAAATATGTTGAGAGTGTGCTTAAAGTTTTCGTTTCAAAATCACTATACTCTTTACTGGCAGAGATAGCAGTATATTTATCAAATACAAAGTTATCAAAAATTCTTTTAATTGTTGTGACTTCCGCACCATTTCCAACCTGTCCAGGCATACTACTTACCGGTGTTGCAGCAGCTGAAACCACTCTCTGTCTGGTATAGCCTTCCGACTCAGCATTTGAAATATTATGTGCAGTCGTATCAATTGCCCGTTGGGCAACATCAAGACCAGAATATCCAATATGGAGTGAATTAAATATAGATGCCATCTTAAACTCTCACTTCCAAAATAGAAGGATTTTTTGATGCAACTTTATTGTAGCCCTGCATTTCCGTTGGAACAATTCTTTCTAAAAATGTATTGTATAAATTACTGACTGCTAAAACTAATTTTGCATATTTTTTATTTATTTCTCTTAAATTAGAAAGTTCTATTTTCAACTGTTCTAACTCTTTATGCTGCTCTTCATTTAATAGTTCGGGAAGATCTTTATCAGGGTTTACAGTCATCAAAGATGAAATCTCATGGTCAATCATCGCTTTTTTAGATTCAAAAGCTCTTATTTTTTCCTCTTTTAAAGACAATCTGTCAAATTGTGGATCATGCTTGGCTACTCTAATATCTTCCATATCTGATTCAGTGATTTTTATCAAATCCCTTAAATCTGTTAGAGCACCTCTTAAATGATGAGACAACATAATCAACCCCTGTTTTACTTAAAATATTTACAATAACTCTTCAGCAATTTTTTCTGATAGAGCTTGCAAATTAATTTCATATGTGCCGGCTTCGATAGACTCTTTAATCTTCTCAATCTTGCTCATATCACCTTGTTTTGAAATACTTGTTACTGACTTTTGTGCAGTATTCTTAGCGTCACTGAGACTGCCAGAATTAGTAATAGCAATTGCTGCACTATTTACTTGCGAAATCATTGTTTATCCTTTTTACTTGTCGATATAATTTTATTCATACTACTATATCGACAAAAAGCAAAAAAAATATACATGATTTTCACTATAATCTTATTTCTTTTGACTCAAATAATCATAAAGCATTTGAGAAAATCCAAAGCTTCCTGCACTCGCCTTTGAAAGTTCATCCCTATACATAGACTTGTATATTTTATCTCCCGGATCATTTTGCTCAGAAAAAAGATTTTTCTCATCTTGCATCGCGTTATCCATCATCATCTTGACAATGACAGCTTCAAATGCATCTGTTTGTTTCCTGAGCTCTGCATCCTCTGCCTTTGGATCTATTTTTGGAATAGTATGCTGCTGCGCGACTGAAGCTGTTTGCATGTTCAAAGAATTAAGACCGTAAAAGCTCATTATATAACCTTTAATTCAGCAGATATACTGCCTGCACTTTTCATAGTTTCCAAAATAGATATTATATCTTTTGGAGTAGCCCCCAGCTTTTGTAAGGCCCTAACCAAGTTCGCAACCGTTGTCGTTCCATTTTTTGTATATATCTCATTTTGATTGAGTCCGATAACCAAATCATCATCAACAGCCATAGAGCCAGCCGGTTTTGATGGAGTTTCCTGCTCTTTTATTTTGATTGTTATCCCGCCATGCGTCATGATAATAGGCTTCACTTCTATTCCTATTCCAGCAATAATGGTTCCGGTTCTCTCGTTTATTATAATTTTGTTTTTTGTTTTATAATCCATATCAATATTTTGCACTTCTGCTAAAAATTCCACCATAGATTTATTTTCCGGTTTTTGCAGTTTTATTGTTCTAGGATCCATCGCAACGGCCACTTGAGTGTTATAAAATTCATTTATTGATTGCTGTATGGATACGCTGTTTTGAAAATTAGATTCTTTTAATGAAAGCGTTGCATATTTTTGATGGTATAAATCAATGTTAATTTCTCTCTCAACATTGCCACCTTCATATACTAATCCTGTTGTAGGATGAGATTCTGCAGCGCCGTCATTTCTTCCACCAATACTAACCGGTCCTTGTGCTAAGGCATAAATCTTGCCATCTACCCCTTTTAACGGAGTCATCAACAATGTTCCACCCTCAAGCGATTTAGCATCACCTATAGAAGATACAGTAATGTCAAACTTGTCACCTTGTCTGGCAAATGATCCAAGATTGGCAGTAACAACAACAGCGGCCACATTTTTAGATTTTATATCTACAGGGTTCATGTCTATGTTCATAGCTTTTAACATGTTTGCGATAGACTGAAGAGTAAATTTAGAAGTTGTTCCGTCACCGGTTTTTTTAAGACCGACTACCAACGAATAACCTATAATTTGATTATCACGAACACCCACAATATTAGCAACATCATTGATTTTAGTAGCGTAAATACTAGTACAGATAAATAAAAATAGTATAATTTTTTTCATAGCTACTCCTTGAATTGTTCAAGAAACAGCAATAACTATTCCATTTTACTCGCTGTCGAAGTATGAGAGTGTTGTATTTCCGAATTTTTTAGATTTTTTCATTTGAAATGAGCCTATGACAGCTGGAAGTTCTAAGCCGCTCATATGCTCAACCACAATAAGTTTTACATTTTCTTCGGGCAAAGAGGCAATGAGATTTATTGTCTTGTCATAAATATCTTCCATCCCTTCTCTTATGCTAAATGGAGGGTCTATGTAAAAGTATGCGCTTTCATCATTTCGTTTTAACTGTGCAAGAACAGCTTTTATATTTGCAAAACTGTCACCGCTAAACACCTCACATGCACTTGCATCTGTCACAGAAATATTTTCTTTTAAAACTTTAAGAGCATCTCTGTCTTGTTCCATGAATAGTATTTTTTTTGCACCCCGACTTAGTGCTTCAAGTCCTATGGAGCCGCTTCCTGAAAAAACTTCAACAAATACAGAATCTATGATTTCAAACTGAACTGTGTTAAAAAAAGATTCCAGAACTATACTTTTTGAACTTCTGGTAGTTTCTTTTGAAGGAAGCTTGAGAGTTTTACCTTTAAATTTTCCCATAACAATTTTTTTTATTATCGGTTTACTTTTCATAAAATGCTCTCACAGCTTTTAAAATATTTTGTTGGTACTCTGTAGTTAAGTATTGTATTCTTTTTTCTAAAATATCAAAATTCAATGGATCATGCAAGACTTCATCATCATTTTCTACCACTTCATATTTGAGTATTTTATACCTGTTTTCCAGCGCCAATACAAGTTGCGACTTGGAAAATGGTTTCACTAAATCTGCTTTGGGGCTGCTTGAGATATAAAAACATCTGTTATCGTTTAAACATTCCACATCTCTCACAACTATGTCACACTTTTTTGTTGAACTTAAATATCTGGATAAAAAAAGTTCCAGTGATTTTTGCAGCAATGGTGATTTACATTCAACAGCAATTTTCATAAATTTCCTTGTAAATAATAATTGATACTGTATCGTAAATCTTCATCTAAATCCAGAATATTTGCCAACATCCATTCTAAATATCCTCTGTCACTCATACTAATTTCCTCGATATATCTTCCCACATACTTTCCAAACTCAAACTTTTGCATCAACACATTTTTAAAGCTAAGTTTGTACATCTGCTCTATTGTGGCTATATCCAACAGATAATCAAAAAGCAGTTTCACCACAAAAGCATCACCTAAAGCATGATGCGCACAAAGCTCTTCTTTTTCTTTTTTATACAGCTTTAACTCATATCTCAAGTGTTGCAAAGAAAAGCCGTCGCACTCTGGAATCAGATGTTTTGTTAGCTTTAAAGTATCAATCATTTTTCCTAGAAAGTGGAATCCGCTTGCTGCAAGTTTTTCTATATCAAACTTGATATTATGCGCTATCAGCGTGGTCGTTTCAAGGTTATTTTCTTGCAAAAATCTATATGCATCACTCTCTGTGAATTTAGACTTATTTTTTAGCATCTCGTTTGTTATATGGTGAATACTTGAAGCTTTTGGAGGTATTTTTTTACCTTCATTCACTATGTTATACAAAGTAGTAATTTCATCACCTTCCATTGCAACCAATCCAATGGAGATTATTTTGTCCTCACTTTCCAAGCCCGTTGTTTCAAGGTCAATAAATATCAGCATTTTGCCAGCCTAACCCGTTTGCATCTGGTACTAAGTAAAATAAAAGAGAGGTAACCTGCTATAAGCGTAAAAGTAAATAACCAGTAAATGTTAAACCATTCAAACACACCTGTCATCTCGGTAAAAAGCAGAGTATAGGCTAAGGCTAAAATCATTTGTGCTCCAACGAGCCATATAATCAGCATAAACCACCTTCTCCAAATTTTTACTAAATCTCCATAACCTATTTCCTGCAAAAACTCTTCATTCTGTGCAGACTTTGCTAAGGATTGACATGTCAAAAGCTTTAGTTCATACCCTGAATTACAACTGTTAAATATATATTTTATACTTCGAAACATTGCGATTAACAGTGCGCCGTTCCAACTGATTTGAAACCAAAATTTAAACAACTCGAAGAGTGCCATTAAATTTTGGGCATTTAATGTTGGCATTCCTAACCTAAAATATAAGATAAACGTAATTATTAGAGATATTGCAGATGCTAAAAGCAAGCTGCAGAGAGTCAATCTCATGGACCATTTGAGCCATAAAAGGAAATAAAATCTAGTTATCATTTTTTATTGAATGGTACTAACATCTCATAGTAATGTTCAAGAGTCATAAAACTCTTTTCAAACCTGTAGCGAATAATAAATTCAACAATTTTATCTTTTAGTTCGACATCCACACTCTCAGCTCGGCCAAAATAGCCTAAAGATATATTTTTGCTTTTAACAACAGCATCTTTGTCATAGCCTATGGCAAGTATTTGAAGATATTTTCCCTCTTTGATTTCACCTAGATTTTCATTTAAAAGGGATGCACCGGAGAGGTTTATAGCCTTAAAATCAAAGAGTTCTGAGAAATAGTCTACTTTTTTATTTATCCCTATTTCTATATACAGTTTTTCTAAAATTTTTAAATTTTCTTTTCTTGACATCTCATAACTGGAGATTTTACTTGTTATGTTTTTTAATCTATCTAAGGCTGAACTCATCCCAATATCCTGTTTCTATAATGTCAAAAGTATACCAAAAAAAGTATAATTTAATTTTATTGGGAAAACTGCTTAACTACTTAATACAAATATCTGATATAATACAAATAAAAAGAATAAAAGAGACTAATGGATTACTTAAAAATACAAGGCATTAAATCACTAAGCGGAACTATTAAAATTTCCGGTGCAAAGAATGCTTCGCTTCCTCTCATCGCCATGACCATATTGGCAAAAAACAGTGTTAGTATAAAAAATCTACCTGATGTTGCGGATATAAAAACTCTTTTAAAACTTCTGGCAAATCTTGGTACACACTGTGAATTTCAAAAGACAAAAGTGATTGTAGACACGTCCTCCCTCACTGAAACGAAAGCGACCTATGATATAGTAAAAACCATGCGTGCATCTATCTTGGTTCTTGGTCCTATTTTGGCCAGATTTGGGCACTGTGAAGTTTCGCTTCCCGGTGGTTGCGCTATAGGTCAAAGACCAATTGACTTGCACTTAAAAGCATTGGAACAGATGGGTGCAAAAATAGATATAAAATCAGGATATGTTCAAGCCACTGCACCCAATGGACTCAAAGGCTGTGAAATTATTTTTGATAAAATAACTGTAACAGGAACCGCAAATATTGTTATGGCAGCAGCTTTGGCAAAAGGCAACACTACCATAACAAATGCAGCGAGAGAGCCTGAAGTTGTTCAGCTTTGCGAGATTTTAAACAAAAGCGGAGTAAAAATAGATGGTATAGGAAGTGCCATTCTGACTATTCATGGAACATCCGGCAAACTTATTCATATAGATGAGTTCGCAATTATTCCTGACCGTATAGAAGCCGGTACTTACCTTTGTGCAGGGGCTATAACAAGATCAGAACTAAAACTTAAAAATGTAAATGCCAAGCATCTTGGTGCAGTTATAGCTAAGCTTGAAGAGATGGGGAGCACTTTTACTATTACCAAAGACACCATTACAATCCATCCATCAGAAATCATCAAACCGGTAAAAATTGTTACTCAAGAATACCCGGCATTTCCAACCGACATGCAGGCACAATTTTTAGCTCTGGCGACACAGGCTAACGGTGTTTCAATCATAGAAGAGAGACTGTTTGAAAATAGATTTATGCATGTGAGCGAACTTCAAAGAATGGGTGC
This sequence comes from uncultured Sulfurimonas sp., assembly GCA_937900945.1. GTDB lineage: Bacteria > Campylobacterota > Campylobacteria > Campylobacterales > Sulfurimonadaceae > Sulfurimonas. The sequence continues at coordinate 19,988 of CALCGG010000137.1, forward strand.
AAATATTTCACTCAATGGAAATGTGGCAACTGTAAGCGGTCACAATCAACTTAGCGGAACGGATGTCATGGCAACTGATTTAAGAGCTTCAAGTGCATTAGTTTTAGCAGCACTTGTAGCAGATGGCGAAACAAATATACATCGTATCTATCATCTAGATCGCGGTTACGATAATCTAGAAAAAAAACTCGAAGGTGTCGGAGCGAAAATACAAAGGCTAAAAGAGTAGAATTCTTGCAGTTTTGTAAAACTGCAAGTAGAGCTACTTTTTTTGAAATATAATCAGATCGTAGACACTTCTCTTTGTCACAAGTGCTTTTGCCGGGGAAACAGAGTGAGTATTTTTAGCTTTTAAAACCTCATGTCTAAGCTCTGCAATCTCCTGTTCCATATCATCAACATTATCTTTTAATCTTAATATTATGTCAACACCTGCAAGATTTACACCAAGTTCACGGGTAAGCCTTAAAATCATTTTTATCTTATCTATATCTCTTTGTGAATACAGTCTAATCCGACCGTTTGAGCGAGATGGGCAGATAAGATTTTCTCTCTCATACTGCCTAAGAGTCTGTGGATGAATATCTAATATCTTTGCAACTATACTTATCAAGTATACCGGTTCATCATACTGGTGTATCATCTTATTATCTCCCTTTTATTCTTTTGGTAGTTTTTCTTTCATAAGCTCGACTAATTTTTCATCTAAATCTTCAACTTTAGGCAAAATAATATTTGCTCTCAAATGTAAATCACCGCGAACTTTAGTTTTACGGTTCATAGCACCCATCTCTTTTACACGAAATCTTTGCCCATTTTTTGTGTTTTGCGGTATTTTAAGTTTTATCTCTTTTTCTAATGTTTTAATAGCAATTTTTTCACCAAAGAGTGCTGCATAAAGAGGAACCTCAAAGCTTTTAATCAAATCATCACCATCTCTTACATACTCAGGATTCGATGCAACTGTAATCTTCAGGAACAAATCACCTGCTCGTCCGCCTTGAGCATGCCCTTTTCCTTTTACCCGCATCTTTTCTCCACTGTTTACACCGGCAGGGATTTTAATATCAAATCTTTCCCCGTTTACTGAAACAGAGTGCGAGCCACCGAGAATAGAAACAATAAACGGAATTGTCACACTTGTTTCAATGTCAAGATTTGCCGGTTGTTGATGAGAAAATCCACCGCCGCCGAAACCGCCGCCAAATCCACCACTGCCACCAAAGCCGCCGCCGGAGAACATACTTCTCAATATTTCGTCTAAATCTGCATTTCCACCGCCACTATGTGAACGGGAAAAATCATGAAAATTTTGTCCGCCAAACATGCTGTCACCATGCATATCGTACTTTGACTTCTTCTCTTTATCGCTGAGTATCTCATAAGCCGCATTTATCTCTTTAAATTTATCTTCAGCTTTTGGATCTTTGTTAACATCCGGATGATACTGACGTGCGAGTTTTCTATATGCTTTTTTTATCTCAGATTCGCTAGCATTATCTGAGATTTCTAGAGTTTCGTATAATGACTTAGCCATTTATTTGTCCTGAAATTTATAATTTATTAAGTGAGATTATATCATAAGGGTTGAGTGGATGTCAATCAAGGATTGTCGAATATTGTTGACTTCTTTTTTTAATAAAGTAGATTAATTAAAATCAAAAGAGTGACGTAAATTCAAGGCGCATAGAAAGGAAGCGTACTAATGTACGTGACGAACGTAGCAACGCGGAAGTTACGTTGCTATTTTGATTTTAATGTAAAAAGTGGCGAACTTCTGAGAAGTAAAGACTCATGCCAAATTCATTCGCAGCATCTATAATCTCATTATCTCTTATGCTTCCGCCAGGTTCGATTACACTCTTCACACCAGCTGCAGCTGCTGCATCTATGCTGTCACGGAAAGGAAAAAATGCTTCAGATGCAAGTGCAGCACCTGTCACGTCAAGTCCCATATCTTTTGCTTTTTTAAGGGCGCACTGAGATGCATCAACACGGGAAGTCATCCCCATGCCAACCGCTACCATCGCTGAGTTTTTAACATAAACAACACAGTTTGACTTTGTAAGAGATGCTACTTTATAAGCTATCTCCATATCTTTTAACTCTTGTTCTGTCGCCGATTTTGTAGTCATAAGTTTTGCATTTTTCACTTCGTCGTTTGCCACTTTATCGGCATCCTGGTAGATAAAACCGCCATCAATATGTTTGAAGTCTTTAGTGTCATTTGCAAGTACCAACTTGTCACTTCCACACTCAAAGAGTTTGATACGCTTCTTTGCTGCAAAAACTTCTTGAGCCTCTTCTGTAATGCGTCCAGCAATAACAACTTCTATGAATATTTCATTTATTTTTTCTGCCAACTCTTTATTTACTATTCCATTTACAGCTACAACTCCGCCAAATGCAGACACAGGGTCACATTTTAAAGCTTCCACATAACTCTCAAGCAGAGTATCTTTTATAGCAAATCCACATGGATTTCCATGCTTCGAGATACAAACAGCATTCTCATCACCAAATGCGGCAGCTATTTTAACAGCACCATTCAAGTCATTAAGGTTGTTAAAGCTCGCTTCACCTTTTAATGTTTTAAAGTTGCTTGTGTAGTGTTTATCAAACTCATACAAAGCACCTTTTTGATGAGGATTTTCACCATAACGAGTGTTCATCACTTTGTTTCCGACTACAAACTGCTTCTCACCAAAACCATCATTAAAACGGCTGTTCATGTAGTTAGCAATCATGCTGTCATAAGCTGCAGTATGCTCATATGCTTTTATCATAAAATTACGGCGAAATTCAACCGTATTTTTTTCGTTTTCTATAGCATCAATGACAGCTGCATAATCACTAACGTCAGTTACGATTATCACACTGTCGAAATTTTTTGCAGCGGAGCGAACCATGGCAGGTCCGCCGATGTCAATATTTTCTATGATATCTTCAAAATCATCAGTTTTTTCAATAGTCTCTTTAAACGGATAAAGATTTACACAAACCAAGTCTATCGCTTCAACACCCAGCTCTTTTGCCTGGTCTAAATGCGACTGTTTATCACGACGGTGTAATATACCGCCATGAACAAAAGGGTTTAAAGTTTTAACACGCCCTTCAAAACACTCAGGAAATTTTGTAACTTCATCAATCTCAATAGCTTTTACGCCATTATCGACCAGAATCTTATAAGTTCCGCCAGTTGAGATAATCTCATAACCATTTTTTACTAAAGATTTACAAAAATCAACCACACCGTTTTTATCGCTTACACTTACTAATGCTCTTTTCATTACGAACCTTGATATAAATTATTTTGAAATTTTATCCAATTTGAGTTTAGATAATGGTAAACTACAAAAAATTCATTTAAAGATTTCAACATGTACAAGCTAAATTACTTTGTTCCTATAGAGGCTAAAGAGAGTACAAAACAAGCTCTGTTTGACATAGGTGTCGGAAGATATGAGAACTATGAATGCTGCAGTTTTGAGACACTTGGAACCGGTCAATTCAAACCCATAAACAATGCAAACCCGCATATTGGCCAATTGGATAAAATAGAAAAAGTTCAGGAGTTTAAAGTTGAGATGATTTGCAATGCTGAGCTTATAAAAAAAGCTGTAGAAGTTTTAAAAGAAGTTCATCCTTATGAAGAAGTGGCTTATGAGGTTTTTAGGATGGAAGAGTTTTAATATTTCTTCAATGCCGACCAAACTTATGCGTCAGTTGCAACACCTGCAGAGCCAAAAAACAGCAAATAAATACCGTTAAGAAAATTCAACTGTTTGAACGAAGTGAGTTTTGAATTTTTAGGGATTTGTTTGCTGTTTTTTGGGAACCGGACGAATGTCCGGCTCGAAGCCGTTGCAAGAGTTTTTGATACTTTTTGCGAACAAAAAGTATGAGAGAAAGTACGAAGAATTTAAACTATATATCTCTCTCAATAACTCTTTTAAATGTATTAAAATAGTTATCCTGTAACTCTATCAAACTCATAGAAATATCGTTAACTTTGATAGAATCCCCACCAACAGTTCCGATTTTTTCTACAGCCATGCTTTCGTCTAACATAGCTTCAAAAGCTTCACAATTTTCAGGTTTAACTTCGATGATAGCTCTACTCATAGATTCAGCGAAAATATCACGCTCATCTTCCACTGTCATCTCAACATCACAACCAATTCCAGAAGTTGCAGACATCTTAGCAAGGGCAATGGCAACACCGCCAGAACTTGCATCTTTAGCACATTCTAGTAAATGCTTTTTATTACCTTCAATTACTAAGTCCCAAAGAGCTAACTCATTTTTGTAGTTTATTTCAGGAAGAGTACCGGCAACGGTATGACAGATCTCTTTCATATAAAGAGAACCGCCAAACTCTGACTTTGACTCACCCACTAGATAAAGGGCATTGCCCTCACCTTGAAAACTTGACATCAAAACATTGTTTTCATCATCATTTACACCGACTGTAGCAATTGACGGGGTCGGAAACACTGAAACACCGTTTGTTTCATTATAAAGAGAAACATTTCCGCCGATAACCGGAGTCGTAAGTTCAGAGCATGCTTCTTTAATACCTAAACAACCCTCAGCAAACTGCCACATAACTTCTGGATTTTCAGGGTTACCATAGTTTAAACAGTCAGTAATTGCAAGTGGTCTTGCACCGCTCATAGCAACATTTCTGCCACTCTCGATTACAGCTGCAGCAGCCCCGCCTTTAGGGTCTATGTAGCAGTAGCGGACATTACAGTCAGCGGACATGGCAAGAGCTTTTTTGTTCTCTTTTACACGGATAACGGAAGCGTCAAGCATACCGCCTTTTTTGATAGTGTTTGTTTGTACCATTGAGTCATACTGAGTGTAAATCCAAGATTTATCTACAACTTCCATAGACTTTGTTAGTTTCTCAAACGCATCCTGATTTGATACTTTTGCAAAATCATCTATGCTTACATGTGCAATATTGTCTAAATATTTAGGGCGGGTTGTTGGACGGTTTAAAACTGGTGCTTCTTCACTCACAGGGTCAACCGGAACTTCAGCACATTTTTCACCATGCCAGAAAAGTTCCATATTTCCAGTTGCAGTCACTTCACCGACAACAGCAGCATCTAAGTCCCATTTTTCAAAGATTTTGATAATCTCCGCTTCAGAACCTTTTTTTGCACAAAGAAGCATTCTTTCTTGAGACTCACTCAACATGAAGTCATATGGAGTCATATTTTCTTCACGGGCAGGAACTTTATCAAGGTGCATAATCATTCCTGAACCGCTTCTTCCAGCCATCTCAAATGAACTAGATGTAAGACCGGCAGCCCCCATGTCCTGAATTCCGACAACATAGTCAGTTTTGAAAAGTTCCAAACACGCTTCAAGCAGAAGTTTTTCAGTAAACGGGTCCCCAACCTGAACAGTCGGACGAAGAGATTTTGATTCCTCTGTAAAACTATCAGATGACATAACAGCCCCGCCAAGACCATCACGACCAGTTTTTGCGCCAACATAGATTACAGGATTTCCGATACCCTCAGCCTTGCCGTAAAAAATCTCATCCGATTTTGCGATACCAAGAGTAAAAGCATTTACAAGGATGTTACCGTTATAGCACTCATCAAAACTTGTCTCTCCCCCAATAGTCGGAACACCCATACAGTTTCCATAACCGCCGATTCCCTCGGTTACACCGCGAACTAAATAACGTTGATGTTTTGAGATATCATCATCATTTAAGATATTACCAAATCTTAAAGCATTCAGGTTTGCAACAGGACGAGCGCCCATTGTAAACACATCACGCATAATCCCGCCAACACCGGTTGCAGCACCTTGGTAAGGTTCTATAAAACTTGGATGATTATGTGATTCCATCTTAAATACAGCCGCATAGCCATCACCGATATCAATAACACCGGCATTTTCACCAGGACCTTGAATAACCCAAGGAGCTTTAGTCGGGAAACCGCTCAAATGCACTTTAGATGATTTATAACTACAGTGTTCACTCCACATAGCAGAAAAAATACCAAGCTCCACCAAATTTGGCTCTCGCTTTAAAATCTCTTTGATATGAACATAATCTATTTGAGAAAGTTTATGGTTTGATAACTGTTTGTCAATATCTTGTAATTGTTGGCTCACGATGGAATCCTAAAAATTGGTTTTTAAGTGGGGATTATATCTAATTAGAGGTAAAAAAGAATTTTAATGAAAAGAAAAATCAGCTTTTGTGCGAATATTTTTCTTTAAGGAGAAAATATTTTTATATTCTATTTCTAAAATTTCATACTCTTTTTTGGAATTTGGAAGCTGAATTTTAAACTCATCTTCAGCCTGTTTTCCTATCATAGCTCGAGCAAGAGGAGAATGGATAGAAATCAAACCATTTTCCGGTTCAGACTCTAAAACTCCACATAAAGTGTAAATCTCTTCTTCATCAGTGTCAAGGTTTAGTATTTTCACAGTGCTTCCAAAACTGACCCTTACATGCGGGAATGTTGAGGGGTCTATGATTTGAGATTTTTGTATCATAGAGTTTAGATAGTAAAGCCTTCTGTCTATAAAACGAAGCTTCTCTTTTGCAGCGTGATAGTCGGCATTTTCGCTTCTATCGCCCTGCGCTGCAGCTACCAATTTTTCTGAGGCAACTTTAGGTTTTTCAACTTCTAGCAAAAATTTAAACTCCTCAACTAAATAATCATACCCCTCAAGGCTCATTGGCTCATTCAATCCTAACCCTTACTGATTAAATCCGACAATATAATATGTTTCTTTATTATCCAGTTTTTTTATTGTGACTTTAAATTTATCACTAAAATGTTGAATTTTCTCATGTGCTTCCTGAGCAATTTCCGGACTTGGTGCTTCCACTTTTATTTTGAAAGAGTTTACTGAGTTTGACATAGCAACAAAAGAACCGTATACCTTCAATGCATCATGTAAATCCATAATATGTTTTTGAATTTTTTCATATCCAACTGTATTTGTCTCGATAGTTTTCAATTGGTCTATTAGTGCATCGTTCGGTATATAACCAAGTTGTTTTAACATTGCATCTCTTTGCATTCGTTTTCCTCAATTTGTAATTTGTTCAAAAATAATAACAGTTTTTTGTAAATATTCAGTATTATGTTTACAAGATTTCACTATAATAATCAATATTTTAAAAAAAGAGTAGAAAATGACTGAAGAGATACTAAAAAAAATAAAACAACTTCCACCGTTACCAGAATCGGCGATGCAGATAGAAGCTGTTTACCAAAATCCGGATAGCAGTTTTAATGATATGGTTAAGATTTTAGAGAAAGACCCTCTTTTAACAGCCGATATTTTAAAAGCTGCAAATTCTCCGCTATATGGTTTCAGCCGTGAAATAAATGCAATTTCTCAGGCTGTCGGACTTTTTGGTATGGGTACGGTTCGTGGTTTTGCACTTGCCAGTATTGTTAAAAAAAGTTTTTCTCTTGATTTATCTCCTTATGGCATAAGTAATGAGATGTTCTCAGAGCTGTCTAAAAAGCAGCATGGACTCATGATTGCATGGTGCTTAAAAAAAGAGAATCGACTTTTAGGTGTCTTATCGCCTGCTGCATTTTTGGTAGAGATAGGAAAAGTTCTTATTGCTCAGCAAATTATTGTAGATAAAAAACAAGTGGAATTTCGCGATGCGCTCAAAGAACTTCAAGATGTAGAAGCTGCTGAGATAAAATTAGTAGGCGTAGATGCTCCGGAAGTGAGTGCTACAATCTTTGCTCAGTGGAGATTTGAAGATAGACTTGTTAACGTTATCAAATACTGTCAAAACCCTGAAAAAGCTGAAGAGGAAGACAGAAGAGCTGCAAGCATTTTACATGTAATTAGAACTACCGTACCAATAAATGGTCTAATAACTGATGCTAGTGTTGCAGCTGCAAAAGCGCTAATTGAAAAATATGGTCTCGATATGGAAAGCTTCGATAAAGCTCTAGAAAACGCCAGATAAAACTCATTTGAAATCACTCCTTATAAAACTCACTCTTGGTTTGAGTGAGTTAGACATCAGCCCCGAAGAAAGACTTCTTGTCAACAACTTCTTAGCAAAAAAATATCTGACATTTAATGACAACATATACAAATTTAACTCCAAATACCGTGCCGGAACCTTAGGGCTTGTTCAAAATGGAACTGCCTATTTGAATGTTATCGGTGAAAACGTTCGCGATTTGTTTATCGGCGAAGGTGATTTGGGAACTGCCAAAGAGGGTGACCTTATTATCGCTCAAAGACTTTTAGGTGTAAGAGGCACTCCAAGTGCAAAGATTGCAGAGATTGTCGGTCGGGCACAAAGCTACAGTGTCGCATATATCATCCAAAAAGAAAATCACAGATCTCTGGTAGACATCAAAACAGATTATCCGATCGGTGCTGAACTGAGTACGGATGAGCTGAACTCTTATGAAGTCGGTGATGTATTTAAGGTCAACAACCAAGAAAATACAGTCATGGAAAAACTTGGAAATATCAACGATCCGCTCGTTGATGAAAAAATAGTTCTTGCCCAGTTCAACAAACATGATGAATTTACTCCGGAAGTTTTAGAACTTGCAAGCTCTTTTAAGCAAGTTGATGCTTCAAAATATCCAAACAGAAAAGATTTAAGAGATTTGCCGTTTTGTACAATCGACCCTGTCACGGCAAAAGATTTTGATGATGCAATTTGCTGGGATGATAAGAATACAACACTTTATGTGGCAATAGCAGATGTAAGTGAATATGTCACCCCTTTTGGCCCCATAGACAACGAAGCAATTTATAGAAGTTTTTCTATCTACCTTCCTCACCGCTCGATTCCGATGTTACCCCGTCAATTAAGCGAAACTTTGTGTTCATTGCAAGCACATGTAGACAGATTGGCTTATGTTTTTGAGATGAAACTTGATCTTGAAACCTTAGAAGTGAGCAAGTCTAAAGTTTATGAAGCAATCATCCATTCAGACAGAAGATTTAACTATGAAGAGATTGATGAATTTTTAGATGGCAAACTAAAAGCCAAGAATGATAAAGAAGGTGAAATATTTGACTATTTAACTAAACTCAAAGTAGTAACAGATGCCCTCAAAATCAAACGACTTAAAGTAGGTTATGATTTTCGCTCAAATGAGCTGGAAATGTTTATAGATGAAAACTCAAATCTTACACATACAACCTATGCAGAAGAAACTCCATCACATGCACTCATAGAAGACTGTATGCTATTGGCTAATAAAGAAGCTGCGAAACAGTTTGAGCGAGGTATTTTTAGGATTCATGAGCCTCCAAGCCAAGCAAAAATACAAATACTTTATCAAGAGCTGGCTGGAATAGGTATGCAGATAGATATTAAAGAAACAATCAAAGAAACCATTACAGACATACAAAGACAGGCGCGTGAGATGGGTCTTGAATCAGAGGTTGATACGCTCATTATCCGTTCTCAGATGCAAGCAAGGTATTCCCCTTTGAACTCTGGACACTTCGGACTCGGATTTGATGCATACACACATTTTACGTCTCCAATCAGAAGATATTCCGACTTAATAGTTCACCGTCTTCTCAAGGCAATTGGGAGAAATGACACAATAGAAGGTTCTTATGTTCTTAGAAATATAGAAGTGCTTAGCATGACTATAAGTGAGAAAGAAAGAGAAGCAGATACTGTAGAAAATGAATTTATGGCAAGAAAATTTGCAAGATGGGCAAACGAGCATATAGGTGAGAGTTTTAAAGCCCGCATAAATGCAACAGACCCTGAAGTAAAAGCTGAACTTCATGATGAGATAATGGGAGCAAGACTGGGCATCACCTCGCATGAGAATGTAGTTCTTTTTGAGGATGTGATAGCTAAGATAGAAACAGTTGACATTGCCAAAGCTAGAATCTTTGCCAGTGCTGCTAAAAGAGATGAAGAGTAATGTACAAGAGTGAGTTAGACAAACATATAGAAAAAAAAACTGTTTCAAATAATTTTGTCTTTTTTGGAGAGAGTACTTTTTTAATAGACATGTATACAAAAATGATGACAAATATTGAGGATTCATCCACTCTTTCATTCTACCATGATGAGTATAACTTCAACTCCGCAAAAGCTCATCTCTCACAAGCTTCACTCTTTGGAGACAGAAATGTTCTCGTCATAAAGAGTGAAAAAAAAATAGATAAAAAACAACTGGATATATTTATAGACTTTTGTGAGAAAAACCCTGATAATATTTTTGTATATGCTTATTATGGCAGTGACCAAAAAGCATATGCAAAAGCATTTGAAAAAAAAAGTACAATGAGTGTAAGATTTTTCCATCCCAAAGATTTTGAAGCCCAAAATATCATAGCTCAAATCGCACAAGAAAAAAAGGTAAACATAGATAAATATTCCATCTCTCATCTTTTGCAGATACACAACGGGGATATTGCCTTAGCAAGTAATGAACTAGACAAACTAAGGGTCTACGACAAAGCAATCACAACAAAAGATATAGACAATTTGGTTTTTGGATTGGCGGAAGTTAACATAGACGACTTAATAAAAAAGATTTTAAACAAAAAAGATTTCAAACAAGACTTAAATAAACTACTAGAACATGGCGAAGATGAAATAAGAGTTGTAACAGCTATAACAGCCTATCTGACGCAACTCTACATGTTTAACATTTACATAAGAGTTAACGGTGTTCCAAATGCCCTAGAAATACTAGGCTACCCTGCCCCAAAATTTGTAGTAGATGAAAAAGCCGCACTGTCACTAAAATTTAAACCAAACACCTACTATAAACTGCATGAGCTTTTACTCAGCAGTGAACTTAAGATGAAAAGTTCACATGTAGATAAAGAAGCAATTCTACTCTCCACACTAATAAGAGTTCAAACACTTTTATAATATTAATTTATCGTAAAAACTAAAAGAGTGATGCAGGTTCAAGGTGCACAGAGAGGAAGCGTACTTTCGTACGCGCCCTGAACGAAGTGAAGAAGTACTCTTGGGGTGTGACGAGCGAAGCAACGCAGAAGATGCGTCGCTATTTTAGTTTTTAGAAGTGTCTACGATTTTTTTTGAACTGATCCACGGCATCATTTCACGAAGTTTATTACCAGTTATAGTAATGAGTTTCGTTTTATCGTTGTTGCGCTCAGCGTTCATACGAGGGTAACCCGCTTGACCTTCAAGGATGAAGTCTTTTGCAAATCTACCATCTTGAATCTCTTTTAAAATCTCTTTCATAGCAGCTTTAGACTCAGCATTGATAACACGTTTACCAGAAACATAGTCACCGTATTCAGCAGTGTTAGAGATAGAATATCTCATATCAGCGATACCACCCTCAAACATCAAATCAACGATTAGTTTAAGTTCATGTAAACACTCAAAATATGCAAGTTCAGGAGCATAACCAGCTTCTGTTAATGTCTCAAATCCAGCTTGAACCAGGGCAGTTGCACCACCACAAAGAACTGCTTGCTCACCAAAAAGGTCAGTTTCAGTTTCATCTTTGAAAGATGTCTCAATGATTGCAGTTCTACCGCCACCGATAGCTGATGCATAAGAAAGAGCTAACTCTTTAGTGTTACCGCTTGGATTTTGTCCAACAGCGATAAGGTCAGGAATACCGCCGCCACGAACAAACTCAGAACGAACAGTATGACCCGGTGCTTTTGGAGCAATCATAGTTACGTTGATGTTAGCAGCAGGATGAATACGACCATAGTGAATGTTAAAACCATGACCAAAAGCGATAGTTGCACCGTCTTTTAGGTTTGGAGCGATCTCGTTTGCATATATTTCTGCTTGATTTTCATCTGGAAGAAGAATCATAACAAGATCAGCGTACGCAGATGCTTCAGCGACTGTCATTACTTTAAAGTTTTTAGCTTCAGCTTTAGCCCATGAAGAGCCATTTTTACGAAGACCAACAACAACTTCAACACCACTGTCTCTTAAGTTCTCAGCATGTGCATGACCTTGTGAACCAAAACCAATCATAGCAACTTTTTTGCTTTTTATTAACTCTATATTACAATCTTTATCGTAGTAAACATCTAATGCCATTCTATTTCCTTGAGTGTTATTAAGAACATTGCCTTAAAAAAATTTGTGCAATTATACTTAACTTATGGTAAAACTTTTATTAGTCCAAACTTATACATAAATTAAAAATATTTCGTTTAATATCAGAATATGTATAATGTTGAAAAAATTGGAGCTCTTCTATGAAAAAATTCAATCTCTTTAAAGAAATAGTAATTGTAAACCTGCACTCTCTTCATCAAGCCATCAACTCTTCGAAAGTTTTTGGTATAGATATAAAAGGAGAGATCAAGCATGAACCTTTTACTCAAAATGACATTTTGATTTATAAAGGCAAGCATGTTCCTGCACCTACAAATGCGCTTATGCCAAGTAAAAAACCCTCTCTAGAAGCCATACTTGGAAAAAACTATAAGGTTGTAGAAGATGAAGATAGAGTGTTAATCAAAGCATTTTCAAATTGGCAGGAAATTATTGGCTTCAATACACCGCAGGCTTCTTATGATGATACAACAGCTGATGGCGTTGCAGAATTTGCAGATAAAGCACTAGAAAACATAGGGTGGCATGGAACTGAGTTTAACATTAACTACAGAACTTTAGTGGAACTTTTAGAAGAAAAATGTGATGGCACTTTAATCTGTATAGAACAAGAAGATCCATATCAGTTTAGCGGACTTGGATTTTTAAGCGATAATGAACAGGCAAAAAATACACTCTTTGAATATTGCCAAAATGAAATAAAAAAGTTAATGAGTGAAGATGATGACTATAAAAAAGAAAATCTAAATGATGACGAATTAGAAGCAGCAGAATTTTTTAAAGTTATTTAGTTCACAATGTGTGAACTAAATGGGTTTAAGTAAAGAACTCTACAAAAACTTTATCTAAATATTTTTTAGTATTATCAGCTTTTTTAATTTTTTTATCAAATATCTCTTTACTTGATGGATATTTTTCTGAATATTCTCGGTATAAATCACATTTCATGTCTATATTTTTTTTAAACTGATCCATTACAAGTTGCATGTCATCAGGAGTTGCCACCCACTGCATATAAGTTTTAAACATTCTCTCACGAATATCAAGAGCAAAATGCTCATCCATTTCAGCAGCCATAGCTTTTAAATCCCATCTGGAAAAATATATGCCAGCTTTTTGCGGAGGCATAACCTCTTTATACATGGCAATAAGATAATCCGGATAATCTTCACGATTATCTTCATCAGTTGAGCAGCTGCCATCAGTACATTCTAAATCAAAATTTCTTTTTTGTAACTCTTCAAATTCACTTCTGAGTTCATTAAAATCTTTGATATCCATTATTCTTCTCCCTTGAGAGCTTCATACTTATAATCTCTATTTTTCAGCTCTGTTAAATATTCAAAATCACTTAACATAAATTCAAGTGCTAAATCAGCAGCATCAAAATACAGAGCAGTTCCAGCTTCTGATTTCACATTGAGTAGATACATTGGTGCCCATTCCAAAAGATGTTCTTTTAAAAAATGGTATTGGATTTCGGCTATTTCTCCTGCAATTTTTTCTTCGCCATCTTCAAGTGCCTTTAACTCAGAGCTGCAAAGTTCATGCATAAATTCCAGCTCTACTCCAATATGGTCAGCACTCATAACACGAGCCTTATCGAGTTCAACTGTAAAATCAAAATCATTATATAAAGCTTGAACTGGATTGTCCCCGCCTGTTTCCATCTGCTGGTCTTCTCTTGTATAAAATGATTCATATGGAATTAAATGGAGTAAAAAAAGATTAGTAAAGTCAACATTTAACTCTTTTTCAATTAAATCTTTATTACTCATAGTTTTTCGTTTTTCCCACTTTTCAAATGATGGGAAAAAAGATAATACATTTTCATCTTCTAAGATTAACTTTAATAATGTTTCATCAACTTCATTCATCAATATTCTAGAAACTAAAGCATAAATATTTATACGAGCCAGTTGCTCTGTTTTTAAATCATCTTGCATTAACAATGTACCTTTTTAGAGTGAAAAATTTTGGAAGTATATTAAAGCCACACTTGATGTGGGCTTTAATAAAAATGTTATTACGCTTTAATTTCTACGGCGTAAGCTTTGTTAGAAAGTGGCACGGCAGGACGTTTAATATGTTGTGGACGACGTAACTTATCCCCTGCTTCAAGAGGGCGAGTAAGTTGATCTCTCCAAGCTTGATAAACTTTAAAGTTATTTTCGTAGTTAACTACGATATCACCTATTTTATCATCAGCTTTTGCCTTTTCTATAACAACTTTTTGATGCCAAGCATGATTACCGGCAATTGGATCAGAATGAGTAGGCGCTACGGCATTTTGCCATGCACCACTAAGTCCATCCCACCAAATATTGTCAAGATCTTTGTTGTACTCTTTAAACTGCCATACATTATGACGAGGCTTTATTCCCCCAGCAGGTTTAAGTGTACCAACCTTACCATCATTTGTCATGTCATATTTTGGAGCACCAACACCCATGATACCTAGAGCATGTTCAAATCCTGGAATATTTACAGAATCTTTAAGCTTCCAGCGACCAGCATGATGTGAACAAGCCAGTACACCTGGGCGAGTAGCCTCAGTAGGAACTGCCATAGCTACAAAATAACCGCTATCTAAGCCGGAAACTGTATCTGTAATATTCACACGAATTGCATCACCACGCTTGATACCTAGTTTCTCAGCATCTTTAGTATAAATCCAAACAGGATTATGATTTTGTGAAATCTCCATAAGATGTTTAGAGTTAACTGAACGTGTATGGATATTGTACGGTAATCTAAATACAGTATTTAGAGCAAATTCATTATCACCTTTCATCATTGAATGGTGAACTTGGGTTACTATATGCTCCATTTTTTTGTATTCACCCTCGTTTCTAGGATAAATTGGAATCGCATATTCTGGCCATTTCCATTCTGCAAACCACTCAGAAAAGAAGTCTAGCTTTTTACTTAATGTATGAAAACCTGTATGAAGCTTACCATTAATTTCAATACCTATAGAGTGTTTACGCTCATCTTCTTCAATCCATAAAGTACCGAATTTATCTTGTTCAACTTCTGCTTTTGGATATTTTTTACCATGTGCAAAGTAAGTTTCACCATCGAACTCAAGTTCTTCCTCTTGAGGTTTATAAACATTAGTTTTCTCAGTCCATGCACCATGATCTCTCATATAGCTATAAACTGGGAACTCATCATCTTTATACATACGAGAAGCTGTTTCTTTGAGTCTTGGTAGCAGACTCATTGCTGCATCAAAATACTCAGGTACAGTTACGGCACGAGATGGGTCTTTTTTAGATGCCCAGAATTTACGAACACCTAAACTTCCATCAGGGTCAACATGATGAACCATTAAGTTAGGGAAAAACTCTGATTCTTCCCAAATCTCACCCAGACCATATTTCATGTGAGCTTCAAGTGTTGCACGAGTAGGATCTTTTGCTTTCCAACCCATTTTCTCAGCAGCAACTCTTAGAACTGCCTGACGGAATTCGATACGTTGTTCTGGCTTAGATGGAGTTGATTGTTGATCATTTCTCTCACCTGCAAGACCTACTGGAAGGATATAGTCACAATACCAGTTTGTTTCACTCCATGTTGGAGACAAATTAAAAGATAATTCAATTTTAGTTTCATCTTTAAGTGCTTCTATCCATCTGAAACCATCCGGATTAATCCAAACAGGGTTGTACATACGAGGATACCATACTGCAAGTTTAGTTGGAACGTTAAGACCTTTTTTAATCCATTTTTGTTGCCACTCTGTATCCATAAGAAGGTGAGGCATTAAATGACTCATCTCATAAGATGAAAGTGGGTACTCTGGAGGCCATGCAATTTCATTCCAAACGTCAACCTTAGGAGGTCTTTCTCCAGCTACAGTAGATTTGTCACCTTTACCTGCAACAGAAATTTCATGATTGTGGTGAAAACCAACACCCCCGATATCTCCACGCATTGCTCCAACAAGAGCTAATGGCAAGAAACCGGCACGAGCATTCATCCAACCGCCACGATGACCAATTGGTCCAGCACGCCAAAAATATGTAGCTATTTTAGAGCCACCCTCTACAAACATTTCCCAAAGCTGGTCAAGTTTATGCTCCATACCTTCAAGTTTACACTCTCTTGCAACCATCTCAGTAGTGTAAGGTGCATAAAGTTCTTTAAGTAGTTCTATAAACTCTTCGTAAGAATCATTTTTAGGCATTTTAGAAATATAACCATAGCCAATCATCTTTTGGAGGTAATCTTTATTGTCCATAAGGCGATCCCAGTTAACCCACTCTTTAACAAAATCATGAGCAACTAAGTCTTCACCATTTTTACTTTTTTCATTTAATAAACGATTTGCTAAATAAAGATAAAGCGCAGCTTCAGTTCCTGGCCAAGCCGGAATCCAAAGATCAGCCATACCGGCAGAATTTGACATACGAGGATCGATTACAATCATCTTAGCACCACGTTTACGAGCATCTGCAATATTACCAGCTGCTTGTTGGAAGTAATGCCCTGCATCTGCAGCATGTGATGATTGTAAGAAAATCAAGTCGGCATTAGCCCAGTCTGGAGAATTTCTATCATCATTCGCCCATTGAATAGTACCTTGACGAGCACCTGCTGAACAGATATTAGTATGAGAATCAAAACCGTCAACGCCCATTGAGTGTGGAACACGATGACCAAAACCATTTTCGTTTGGACGACCAACATGATAGATCATTAATTTTTTAGACATTTCATCACCAACTTTAAGTGTGTCATGCATTTTTTTACCAATTGTAGACATAGCTTCGTCCCAAGAGGTACGAATCCATTTACCTTCGCCACGCTTAGAGCCTGGAGCACGTTTTAATGGAAATGGAATACGATCCGGATCATACATCTGAGAAGTTACAGCATAACCTTTTGCACAGTTACGACCACGAGAACCTGTGTGAAGAGGATTTCCCATATACTTACGAACTGTCATCGTATCTTTGTTAACCCATGCAGTTAAACCACAACCTGCTTCACAGTTTGAACAAACTGTAGGAACTAGCATAAAATTGTTCACTTCAATACCATCTGGATTTTCAGCAGATTTTACCCCATGACGACCAATACCACCACGCTTCCAGTCAGTTCCATCAAGCTCAGCAAAATTATCCCAGTCTTTATGTTCAGGATAAAATGAAAGAGAGCTTGGCGTGTTAGTAAATTTTGACTCTGTAACAGATTCTGCTATAGCATCTGTGCTAAATACACCTCTAGCTATAGCTACACCAGCAACGCTAAATGCAGCGCCTTTTAAAAATGTTCTTCTACTTTGTAAATACATTTATATTTTCTCCTTAACTCATTGGTAATAATTGTGGAATCATTAGCCAAACATGCTTAACTAACCACAGACCCACTAACGCTAAAATAGCAGCAAGTTTTAAAATTGATTCAGATTTACTAGCACGACTAAGTGCTATAAATAGCATTGGTAGTAAATAAGCTGTCCATTGACCCAACCAGAACATTACAGTATATGGTCCGTCACCTTTAATATATTCTAAAACTGCTGCAACTTCTTCTGCTTTCATTGGACCAAAAACATACTCTGACATATAAAGAATAAATGACATAAATGCACTTAAAGCTAAAATATTTGATAAACTTTTTTTAGCTTCCCAATTAAGTTTGTTTCCACTGAGTAGAATCATAAACGCTGATCCTGAAAGAAGAGCTGCAAAAATCATTTGAGCCGCTTCTGTTGGCATTTGCCACAATTCACGAGCCGTTGCTTGAGACATAAGAGCAGCAGTATATAATGTAACCGGAATTGCAAGAGCAACTACCCATGTTAAAGCTTTATCAAATGCCGCATCATCTTTCTTAACAAAGCTAAGAAATGCAAGTAAAAACAATAAGCCTACGAAGGCTGTAGCCATCCATGCACCAACTGTAATAGCTGAAGTTAAATGAGGGTAAAAGAATATATGCCACATTCTAAATGGTTGATGTAAATCAGCCAATGTAAATAGTAAAAATATATGAATAAATACAATCGATACTACAATTGTAGGAAATCTAAGTTTTCCTACTTGGTCCGGATATCTTTTAATAAGCATAAACAACATAAAAATTACACCAGTACCGATACTTTTTGCCCACATATTAACTGTAACCAACCAAGGCCAAACTATGCCTGGGATACCTACATCTAACGTTACCACAGCATTTGTTGCTGCTAATATTTCATGCGCTGCCATTAATGGTGTCCTCCCACTGGAAGTGTTGTGATTTTATTGAATAAGTTATAACCTTCTTCTCTTCTTGAAGCAAGTGGGTTAAGATGAACATTTCCAGCACCTACGTAATAGTGATGAGGATTAGTTCCTTTTTCAGGTTTACGAACTTGAACATCTCTGTGCACTTGCATATATGTTGAAATATTTGAAGCTGGATCGTCCAAGTCACCAAAAATATTTGCCTCAACTGGACATGCAACAACACATGCTGGCATCATGCTTGATGCAATACGGTGTGCACAATAAGTACATTTATCAGCAGTTTGAGTCTCAGGATCGATATAAATTGCGCCATAAGGACAAGCCATAACACAACCGGCACAACCAATACATCTTTCTTTATCAATATTTACAATACCATTTTCTATATAATGTAAAGCACTAACTGGACAGATTCTCTCGCATGGAGCATTTTCACAGTGATTACATCTAAGTGGTGTAAAAGTCCTTCTTGTCTCCGGATAAGTTCCAACATCAACATACTTAACACGAAGTCTCCATGTACTTAGCGGAACTTCATTTTCCACTTTACATGCGATCTCGCACCCTTTACATCCCATACATAGATGCAAATCAACTAGGAAACCTAATTGCATATATTCTCCTTTAAGCCATATTTAGTGGCAAATTTAAGATTTATAACTATTACTTATTAGTTTTAAAAGAAGGCCTTATCGTTATAAAACGGGCTTTCTTAACTCCGAAAATACTACCTAATTAATATTAAATAAATAATTAATAAGTGATATATTTTTGATAAACTCTTTTCACTGTGTAGATTTGAAGAATTTTTTTTATTTTATTCTTTTTATTTTATTCTTTGACACTTAATTGAGTATAATGTACGATTAACAAAATATAATAAAGAAGACTATATGCGCCTTTTGAACCTTTTCTCTCCTGCCGTTGCAATGATGAGCAGTATGAAATATCCTAAAAAGCTCGCCTTGGCGACAGCGGTATTTTTTCTCCCTTTTGTGCTGTTTTTATATCTGGGTTACAATTATATTTCAAGTGAATCCCATTCAATAAAGAAACTTCAAGCCGGATTGGACTATCAGCAAAGTATCAGATATTTTTTTCAGTATATTCCGCTCGAACGTGGGATGATTACAGCCGTCCAAGAAGGGGACAACTCCTATAAAGCAAAAATAGAAGAGAACTTCAAAAATATAGAATTGGCGATAGAAGCTGTTGATGCCTTGCCCACACCAGCACTTTCTCTTGTTCCTGAATGGAAAGAGATTAAAACTGAATGGCGGGCACTCCGAGACGGGCTTTGGGAACGCCCATCAGAGGAAAACTACCGCAGACATACGATACTAATCGATAAGATTCTGTTGCTGGTGCGCTACATCGGTGATGTTTCCTATACAATCAATGATTCAGACCTAAGCATTTACCAGCTTGTCCAGATTCTCAGCGATCATATCCCAGCTCTCGCTCAGTATACTGGAATGGGAAGAGCAATCGGGACAAGGGTGATTTTGAAACAGTCAATGACCTTTGATGAAAAAAAAGAGGCTACAATCCTCTATGGAAAAATTCGTTCCCATTTGGACAGTATCGTCCATCAAAGCGCCGTCGTCTGCAAACGCCATCATGAGATATGCTCTACAATTACGCCGTCAATTTCAGCAATACAAACAGATGTAGATAATTTTTCAAATCTTTTTACAACACAAATTCTCAATACCGATCATTGGACGATTCGTTCCGATAATTATTTTCAAGATACAACCAATACGATTGACACCTATTTTAATGCCTACGATACCCTTTCAGCCTCTCTTCAAACCTACATGAATGACAGGCTTGCCAAATTAAATCAGCAAATGATTATCGGAGAGGCCCTCGCTTTAATAGTGCTAGCGTCTATAATTTATTTCACAATTGGGTTCTATCTAGCATTTATTGGGGTTCTTGATGAATTACTCGGAGCAGCCCGTTTAGTCTCTTCAGGGGAATATGTAGTCCGTGTTCCCATCACAACTAAAGATGAAATGGCCGATATTTCCCACGCATTTAACGACATGACCAAGAAAATTGAACAATCATTTTCTTTTTTAAAGAGCTACAAAAAAGCGGTTGATGCCAGCACTATCCTCTCCATTACAGATAAAGAGGGAAATATTACCTATGTAAATGATCAGTTTTGTCTGACCACAGGTTATACACGGGAAGAGCTCATCGGACAAAATCACCGTATTTTCAAAGATGGCAACACACCTGAAGATGTTTATCGGCTCATGTGGAAAACTATTCTTGATAAAAAAATATGGTCGGGTAGTTTAAAAAACCTTAAAAAGGACGGCACGCCTTACTATGCTGATTCAACCATTACCCCTATTTTAGACGAAACAGGAGAGATTGTTGAGTTTGTTGCAACAAGACATGACATAACCCAACTTACCGTTCAAAAAGAACAGCTCCTCCATCAGCTATACACTGATTCCCTGACACAACTCCCAAACCGGACAAAACTTTTAGAAAATATGAATTCAATAAAGGAACCTGTCTTGTTTCTTGTTAACATTGATCGTTTCGGCGAAATTAACGATTTTTACGGTACGGAAACTGGCGATGATGTCTTAATTGAGATGCGCGCGAGTATCTCCTCTAGTCCTATCCCAAAATGCTTGACTCTGTACCGAATTTATGCGGACGAATTTGCTTTAATGTGTGAAAAAAGCTGTATTGGTGAGCACTCATACGAAGAGATAGCAAGATCGTTGCATGACCATATTGAAGCACAGCCTTTTTTCGTAAAAAATAACACGGTGATAATCAAAGTAACTATTGGTGTGGTAGTAAACCCCTCTTCCGCTCAAGATGACACCCTGACAACGCACCTTCTGACCAACGCCGACATGGTGCTGCGCTATGCGAAACAACATGAGAAGGATGTTGTTATACTTCACGATACCGGTATGCTCAAAAATGAGATTGCACATAATATTGAATATATTGGGAAAATAAAAGAGGCGATTGCCTCGGACCGGATTGTTCCTTTCTTTCAGGGAATGATAGAGAATCATACTTTTCAGGCTGAGCCTTATTATCAAAAGATTATCGGAAATTCTCTGAGCATTCCAACCAAGTATGAGTGTCTAATCCGTCTGATAGATTCTAATGGCAAAGTCATCTCCCCTTTCTTCTTTTTGGATGTTGCAAAAAAAGCAAAACTGTATCCTCAGCTGACACGAATCATGATTGATAAAACTTTTTCAATTTTTGAACACAATACATACGAATTCTCCATTAATCTCTCTGTAGAGGATATTTTAGACAAAAAAACAGTTCAGTTTATACTCGATAAACTCGAGCACTCCGGAGTCGCGAAACAGGTTATCTTTGAAATTCTAGAATCCGAAGGAATTGAAAACTTTGAAGAAGTACAGCAGTTTATAATGAAAGTCAAGCAGTGGGGAGCACGGATTGCCATTGATGATTTCGGAAGCGGATATTCAAATTTCGCTTATATCCTCAACTTACAGGTTGATTTTATAAAAATCGACGCATCCTTGATAAAAAATATCGATAAAGACGACAATGCCCGTATCGTTGTCGAGACGATTGTCGCCTTTGCCAAAAGACTTGAAATTCAGACTATCGCCGAATTTGTTCACTCAAAAGAAGTATATGAGATTGTCAAAGAAATTGGTGTCGATTTTTCGCAGGGCTATTATTTCCATGAACCTGCACAAACTTTATAAATAAGTAGTGTTAATTATTTTTTATGAATGATAAAAAGATGTAGATACCCATAATATTTTATCAGTTGAATATTTTTAGAAACATTCATATTGTCTTGCAACTTTAAAAGAAATCCGCTCAACTCAGTGTCATCTAAATCACCAAGATAACTGTAGTCACTGTGCTCTTCACGGTTAAGTCTTACCAAGCGATGGCTTGGGCTTTGTGTATCGGAAATCCATATTTTCATGCTGGCATTATATACTTTTTGTTTGAATCTTATTCAGTTGGCAGTTTATAAAACTTCCAAGCCGGATAGCCGTCTCTATAATAATATATATTTGTATAGCCATATGATGCAGCCTTCACTATTGCTTCAGCTGACAATGGACAACCTTGACCGTTACAATAGATAACAATATCTTCGTTCACTTTAGCAATCGAATTTAATTTTTGTTTGGAAAACAAATCAACATATAAATGATATGCATTTTGTATTTTCCCCTCTTTTACAAATCTATCAGGTCTAACATCAATAAACTTGACACCTTTTTGAAACATCTCATAAGCTTTTTGTGAGTCTATATACTGTGAACCAGACACCTGCATCGGTGCTATGTAGTTTGCAAATAACGAACTTACTAGCAGTAAAATATAAAATATTTTTTTCATAAAAATCCTTTTTTAAAAAAATTATAACATCATTTAAATCAAATGTTTGGATGTGTACAATTATTTTGTTGTCCTTTAATTCCGCTGGTGACATATAGACGTTTTAACATTTCTTGAAATGCTGGAAATTAAAGATAAGAATAACAAAGAGCTACTTACAACATTAACTGAAGTAAGCAGAAGCGGTGTTTTAACAGATGAACTTGATGCTAATACACTAGAGTCTAAAAAAGTAAAAAACTCTATTTTATAGGCGAAGTTGCAGATGTAACAGGAGAACTTAGAGGCTACAACTTCCAGTGGGCATTTTTTATGTACAAAAGTATTTTAGTAATTGTCACGGACTACATTATGGCAACGAAAACACGCATCTTCTATGTAAGTATAGGCTACTTGTGATTTTTCTCTGCGGATTCTGCCTGATTCCTGATATTTGTTATTTATAGCATCTAATATTATTTGAACATTATGTTCTATAATTTGTGCAGCTATAACTGCCGAATTCACTTTATGCTGCTTATCCTTAGGAAGCATAGTTTGAAACTTCTCTTTATTTCCAAGCAAATCTTGTGCATGTTTTGCAAATTCCGTTATTGATTCTTTTACGCCTTCTTGATCACTTATCAGAAAAGCTTTCTGAACTTTACTAAGTTCTGAATTAAGTTGTAACATATTTGATTTTAAATCATATGCCCCAAGTGATGTAATTGATAATAACAGTGCTGTTAAGCCTGTCAGCAGTAGTTTTTTTGTCATATTCATACCCTTTTTTCATTATATATGCTGAATGGTAGCATAAATTTTTAAAATAATATCTTATTGTAACCTTTTATTTATAATAACTCAAATTGCCAGTTTCTTTTGAGTTATTATATTTTGATTTTATTAATTCTCGGCACCCTATTCACAGCCACCTTCCTAAAAAACACTTCTCAAAAATACTGGGAGGTGTTTTATACTCGACTATCTATCTCTTCTTGGTTCTCTTTGGGGCATACAAACAAAATATTTTTCATCAGGTGTATATTTACATGTACCATTTAATAGGTCACCATGTGGCGTTGTAATCTGACATGTTGAATCTGTCGCTTGTCCTTCACAAATTTCTATTGCCTCTTTTGGAGGTTTACACTCATCATTTTTATCATGCCCACGACATGGACCTTCACTTGCAAAACTAACCGTCACTCCAATGATACATATAATTGCTATAAACTTTTTCATCTTATTGTCCTTATTTTTAAGTTAATATAATTATAAGATGTACTTTAAAACATGGATTTAATCCAAAGTAAATGAAAGTAAATTTGTCTTTATTTCTCTAAAATGATTTTAAATATATTTCTGTCTTGGTAGTATTCATACTCTAAACTCATGCGATGCATTTGTAATATGGCGTTTACTATATAGAGACCAAGTCCCATCCCATGGTTTTTAAGTTTGGTATCATTATGAAAAGGTTTGAAGTACTCATCTAATGGTTTTGGCAGTTTATCTCCAAGAGATATAAAATGAAGTTGATTTCCTTTTTCGCTAATGATTACTTTGGAATCAGTTGAATACTTTAAACCATTGTCAATTAGATTTTTTAACGCCATTGCAAATAGGTCTAAATCAACGTTAATTTTTTTGGTAGAGATATTTTCACAAATGACATTGTCACTATTTTCAAGCATTAACATCCCTATTGATTTTTTTACTGCATTTTCTACGGTTGTATTATAAATATTGGGATTATAGTTCTTTGAAACTATCTGTTCAACCTTTGCAAAATCATCAATAAGATAGTTAAGTTTCTCAAAAATAATAATCATTCTGTTTTTCTGTTTTTCATCATCAATCAGTTCACTAACAATTCTCCCTTTGGCAATAGGAGTTTTTAGCTCATGCATAATTGTTCGTAAAAAAAGCTGTCTTGATTTTAATTGATGCTGTGTGTCATTAATATTTTTTAAAATAAGGTAATAGATAAACGTAAAGAGTAGAATAACAAAGAGTAAAATATAAAGATCTAGATAACTGCGTTTAAACTTATTTGTCTCATCTTTAAAAAGAATTTTAAAATGAGGAGTGCGCATATGTAAATAGTAACTATCATCCACATTAAAAGCTTCAAAGTCTTCTCTGCCAATTATAGGTTTATGCAAAGAATCTAGTATCTGTTTTGGATTTTGGACTTGAGTAAAATTGAACGTCTCTAAATATTGTATGCTCTCTTCTCTTGAGAGTCTTTGCTCTCTAACATGGTGCATCACTCTTTCATAACTTTGTACTACATTCTCATGTGCATTCATCTCTTGCATTTTATGAAAAGGAAGGATTGCTAAAAAAAGAAGGATAAATAAAAAAGCAAAGATGAGTCTGACTTTTGTTTTTAAAGATAGTGTCATTTTCATTGAGAAATTTTATACCCCAAACCTCGAATAGAGTGTAAGTATCGTGGATTTTTTGAATCATCCCCGAGTTTTGTACGAAGCCTGCCAATAATAACATCTAAACTTTTAGAATAGCTGTCACTTAAGCTCTCAGAGCTCTCTACAATTTGTTCCCTTGATACAACTGCATTTTTATTGCGTAGCAAGCAGAGCATCACTTCATACTCTGCATGGGTAAGGTCTAAATCTTGTTCTTTGAATGTGATTTGTAAGCTTGATTTGTCATAAGTAAAATCACTCTGAAGAACAGGGTTACTATTTTTTTTGATTCGCCTTAAGAGACTTTGAATCACAGCATACATCTCTTTAGGATCATAAGGTTTTGGCAGGTAGTAATCAGCCCCCATTTGTAGGCCCATTACTTTGTCTGTAGTATCACTTCTTGCACTTGAAATGATAATAGGAATGTCATACTTTCTTACAACTTCACTACATACTTCAAGACCGTCCATACCGGGAAGCGTTAAATCTAAAATAAGCAAATCGTACTTATCCACGCCAGAACTTAGACCCAAAAAAGGGTCTTGAAAGTTTGTTATTTTAATATTGTATTTTTCTAAGTATTCACCCAAGAAAAGAGAAAACTCCGGATCATCTTCAATCATTAAAATATTAATCATAACACTCTTCCTTTTTCATTCTAATTATGCGTAAAATGACATTGTATTGTAATTATCTGATTCCTTTAAAATTTGGCTCAAAGAATTGACAATAAATTTTTGTGTATCTTCCTTAGAGAGAGTGTTATTCTCAGAATTATATTTATTTAAAAGGTCCATTACTTCTGTTTTTGCATTGTCTTTAAGACTCACAATTTTACTTGTATAATCTAAGACAGTATCAAATGATGATGAAGTAGTACTCGTTGTTGTGTCATCTTCTTCTTCATCAGAACTTAGCAAACTCTCTAACAAATCAGACACACTCGACATTTCCTCTTTTTTTGGAGGCGGTGGCCCCATTGGTCTTCCACCTCCATCACCTTTACCCACACCCGCTAAGTCTCCAATCTCTTTTGCATCAAACCCGGAAGCAGCCATAGTGCTTTCCATCGCCTTAGAAGGCTCTATGCCAGCTTCTTGCAATGCTTTTACAATCTCTTGTGCATCACTTGCAGAGAGAGACTCTGAATCATACTGAGAAAGCAAATCTGCTATAAACGCCTGTTGGTCAGTCGATAAACTGCTTGACTTGCTGGCACTACTCGTCTGTGGCTGATAAACTTGGCTAGAACTTACTGAACTGATACTCATAATTAACCCCTTTTTGTTTTAAATAATCATATATATTTACTTTAAATAGGAATTTAATCCAAAGTTAATGAAAGTAAATGTCCCAAAAATTTAAAATGAGTTTTTTAAAAATATTCACACTTTAAATGAGTTAGCTATCTCACTAAGTAGGAGTGTTGCCACGTCTGTCACAACTATTAACAATGAAATAATTACTATGGCTACTTTGGTGTCTTTTTTTGATGTCTACTATCCTCTAATAAGAAAAATTTGCGGTAGCTTTATGGCAGCGTTATCTCTCATAGAAAAACAACAATTTTGCATTAATTCCATTAATGAAAAAAGAAACACATTTTAAAGCAACTACGCCCTACGAACCAGCTGGTGATCAGCCTACTGCTATAAAAGAGTTGAGTGAATCGATACTAGAAGGAAATCGTTACCAAGCACTTGAAGGTGTGACAGGTAGCGGTAAAACATACACTATGGCGCGTTATTGAGAATGTTAAGATGTCTACTATCATCATGACACATAACAAAACTTTAGCAGCTCAGTTGTACTCAGAGTTTAGACAATTCTTTCCTAATAATCATGTTGAATACTTTGTATCCTATTATGATTATTATCAGCCGGAGGCTTACATGCACTCCCAGTTAAGTGCATAGACCGCGTTAGAACTGTTTATTTATAAGGTGTTTTAGGTTTTTGAGTGGGATGGTTTCGGCAGCTATTTGACAGCCAAGTTTGATTATTGTAAACTAATAACTCATTGAACCTGCATTAAGTAATCCTATTGAAATGGATATGAATGCCATTAAGACACCAGCAGAAACAATGCCTTCATCTATCAACTTCTCAACTGAATATTTACCTTTAGTTCTTGTCATAATAAAAGCAAAAATTAGTTGCATTAACATTGCAACAGCAGCCCAAATTACAAAATCAAAATAGGAAACTGAGTGAGTTAATGCACTATAAAGAGGAATACTAAGCCCAGCGATTGCACCACCAAAACCTATAGCAGCAGCAGTGTTGTTATCTTTAAATATCAACTTATAATCATCATAGGGAGTTACTAGTGCATAAAGAAAAAGAAAGAGAACAACAGCTGCTAAAGCAGTTATGAAGAAAAGTCCAAAAGATAGAAATGAGTCTAGTAACATAAATAGATCCTTAATTTAAAGTTTCACATAATATCTAAGGAATATTAATGAACTGATTTAGGATATATAAAAATCACCACTAAAAAGCATTCATTTTTCAAGATCAGTAAATTAAGAACATAAATAAAAGTTTATAATGTCAAAGATAATTTTTGAAGTTGAAATGAAAGATATAGTTGATAATATGTTAATATTAAAACAAAGGATTATACATAGATGGCATCTGGAATTTTTGCACTCTTAGATGATATAGCGATGCTTGCAGATGATGTTGCGGTTGCCAGCAAGATTGCCACTCAAAAAACTGCGGCAATACTCGGAGACGATTTAGCAGTAAATGCACAAAAAGCTACTGGGTTTGATCAATCACGTGAGTTGGCAGTAATTTGGGCTATTACAAAAGGTTCTTTAAAAAACAAGGCTATTATATTGCCATTAGCATTTCTTTTAAGCAGTTTTGCTCCTAGTGTAATTATATATATACTTATACTTGGAGGGCTCTATCTTCTATATGAGGGTACTGAAAAAATTGAAGAGTATCTGTTTCATAGAAATAATAAAGAAGTAGATAAAAAGCTACTCCATTCAACAAAAGAAAACATCTTAGAGATAGAAGAAAAAAAGATAAAATCAGCAATACTTACAGACTTTGTGCTATCTATTGAGATAGTAGTTATCGCTCTTACAACTGTACTTAACAAACCATTTGAAGTTCAGGTAATTTCAACGGTACTTGTTGCACTTGTAGCAACTTTTGGCGTATATGGCATTGTTGCATTGATAGTAAGAATGGACAATGTAGGCTTTTGGCTGATAGATAAAAAACATATAAAAAGCGGCAGTTTTTTGATAGGTGCCATGCCAAAACTGATTAAATTCTTAGCTCTAGTTGGCACATTTGCTATGATTTTAGTTGGCGGAGGAATACTAGCTCACAATATAGAGTTCTTTCATAACTATTTTATAAGTGCAATTCCTGCTATTATAAATGAGTTAATCGTAGGTTTGATTATAGGAGTGGTTACTCTCGTGTTTGTAAAAATATTTAAAAAGGAAAAGTCATGAACATTAAACTAGCCTCTACCTTGACACTACGAAATAATGACTGTCAAGAGATGTGACAAACTTCCTTGAATTGTCGTAACTACCGAATATAGAGCTAGTTAATTAGGTGCAAAAGCTAAGTTAATATATTATTATTGAAACTATAATATACTACAAGAAGTTAAACATATGATATTCATAATTAAATGTCAGGAGTGTACATGAAATATATCTTGCAAGTCGATTTTCCACATGCTGGGCCGTTTAAAGAAGAGTTTACAGAAGCATTTACTGATTTAGCTAAAGATATAGCTACAGAGAAGGGTCTTGTTTGGAAAATTTGGACAGAAAATGAAGAAACAAAAGAAGCCGGAGGAATTTATCTATTCGATAATCTTGCAGATGCAAACAGATATCTGGATAAGCATACTAAAAGATTAGAGTCTTTCGGTTATTCAAATATAAGAGGTAAAATTTTTAATGTTAATGAAACACTTAGCTTGATTGATAGTGCAATACTTTAGTATTAAAAAAAATATTTATAAAAATTTTAACTATGTCCATAGTATCACTTTAGTTTTTGGCAATAGCTTTTCCATAAATAGTAGGTTTTGGAACTTTTCCTTTATTTTAAATATAACTCAAAATCAATTCAACCCAAAAGATTGTTAAGCTAGTAGGTGTCTTCCAGCCACAATTATAACAATTCCATAAAACATACATAACAATTGTCTCCGATAATGTCTTCTTGAAGGGTCTTCGTACCTATATTAATTGATAATACATATCAACTAAATTCACACAAGGAAATTAAATGTTAGTGGGATATGCAAGGGTTAGTTCAACTGGTCAAAATTTAACAAGCCAAATAGAGGCACTTACAAAAGCTGGGTGCGAAAAGATATTTCAAGAGAAGAAATCAAGAACTAAAATTTTTAATAGACCTGAACTTGATAATGCTCTTGATTTTTGTAGAGAGGGAGATACTTTAATAGTTACAAGATTAGATAGATGCTCTCGTAATGTAAAAGATTTACACCAAATAATTGAAAACCTTAACAATAAGAGTGTAGGCTTTAAAGCCACTGAGCAAGAAATTGACACAAGCACATCTGCTGGACGTTTAATGATTGGACTTTTGAGTATCGTGAGTGCGTTTGAAACAGATTTAAGAGCAGAACGTCAAGCAGATGGAATCGCTTCTGCTAAAAAGAGAGGTGTTAAGTTTGGGGGAAATATTCGAACAGCTAATTACTTCTTATTTTTCAACCGCTGTTTATACGCGGCTGGATTTATATATTTTCCACTGCTATCTTTTGTACCGAAATCATCGTCTTTCATAATTGTCTTCATTTTTGGCTGATACTGAGTAGGTCTGACTTTACTTATCTTACCATTCGTTTCAATATCGGTAATCAATCCAGTCTTTAAATTGTTTAAAATAGTAAGTACAGTTTCTAGGTTTTTATCATCTACTGATAGTTTTATCTCATTCATGAATTTCCAATAATATTTTTCAAACATTATACTAAAAAGTGAATAACTTGTTTGAGGTGGATAAGGTGTCTATGTTAAAACACAATACCCACCTTAAACACAACACCCATTATTTTAAAAAAGATAAAATACAAAAATGATAACTTACAATTACCCACTATTTAGACCACCAGCAGAAGCCGATAATATAATAATTCAAGTAACTCTTGGATGCAGTTACAATAACTGTTCATTCTGTTCTATGTATAAAACTAAAAAATATCAAGAGAGAAGTTTAGAAGATATCTATAAAGATATAGATGCATTCGCTACAGCTTATCCAACCGCTCATAAGATATTTTTAGCAGATGGCGATGCACTTACTTTGCCAACGGCGAATTTAGTACAAATCCTAAAATATTTACAACACTCATTTCAAAAGTTAAAAAGAGTATCCACCTATGCCTCTGCTCAAAACTTGTTAGAAAAGTCAGAACAAGATTTGGAACTCTTACAGGCAAATAAATTAAATCTTATTTACTACGGTATCGAAACTGGTAAC
>CALCGG010000138.1 GCA_937900945.1 uncultured Sulfurimonas sp.
TTTCATACTTCGTACAATTTTTTCAAGCTCTCTGGTCTCAAAACCCTCTTCAATGATTACGCTACATGTAAGGTACTTAGGCTGCGCACCCATCATAGCCAAGTCGTTACATGTACCGCAAACTGCAAGCTTTCCAATGTCCGCACCGGGGAAAAACAGAGGCGAAACCGTAAAACTGTCAGTAGAAAATGCTAACGCACCATCATGGATAATAGCCGCATCTTCACTTTTTTCTAAAATCTCATTTTTAAAGGCTTTGTAAAATACCTTAGAGATAAGTTCGTTATTTTCTTCTCCGCCGTTTCCACATGCCAAGCTTATTGTTTTGTTCATATCAAATTCCCATACTTATAATAAGCCGCACATGCACCTTCACTGCTTACCATGCAACTTCCAATAGGGGAAGTCGGTTTACATGCAGTTCCAAAGATAGTGCACTCTGGCGGATTTGCCATGCCTCTTAGTATATCTCCACAGATGCAGAGTTTATGGTCTTCTATCTCTTGAAGCGGTAAGACATCTTTGTAAATCACTTCTGCGTCGTACTTTTTAAATTCTGCTTTGAGTTTGAATCCGCTTTTTGGGATATTTCCTAAGCCTCTCCATTTAAAGAGATCTGCTTTTTCAAAGTACTTATTTATCAACTCTTGTGCCTTAATATTTCCATCGTAAGTTACAAGCCGTTTGTACTCTACTTCAAGCTCACATCTGCCCTCTATAAACTGTTTTACTACCATGCTAATCGCCTGCATGACATCCACAGGTTCAAATCCTGCGACAACTACTGGACGATTATAGTCTCGTGGAAACTCTTCATAAATTTTACTTCCGCTTATCACGCTTACATGTGATGGTCCTAGAAATGCATCTATTTTGTTATTGTAACTGTCTACATGTACATCTCTAGAATCTATAAGCTCTTTCATAACTTCTGGAACCGTTACATGGTTTATGTGAAAGAAAATGTTTTTGATATCTTGTTTTATGACTGCATGTAAAAGTGCCGCGGTCATTGGCGTAGTCGTCTCAAAACCGATGGCAAAAAATATAATTTTTTTAGTTGGGTTCTCTTTTGCAATCTTTAGACATTCAAGAGGAGAGTACACAAAACGCACGTCTGCTCCTTTGCTTCTTGCATTTTGAAGACTTCCGTGACTTCCGGGAACTTTTATCATATCGCCTAAAGTTACCAAAATCACATTCTCTTGCATGCTTAAAACATAAGCATGGTCAATTCTCTCTTTTGGCATGATACATACAGGACAGCCCGGACCATGTATAAACTTGATGTTTGCAGGCAGAAGTTGAGGAAGACCATATTTCATAATAGTATGCGTATGTCCGCCGCACACCTCCATAATGTTTATGGCATGTGGAAGCTTTAACGCATCTTCTTTTATGATTTTTGCAAATGCTTTGATGGTGTCTGCGTCTCGAAAATCATCATAAAGATTTTTAAGTTCTAAACCCATTTTATTCGCCTCTGTTTTGACACTCATCATCTTCCAGGATTGCCATCTGCCTATCCTCTTCATTCATTGCTTCAATGATTTCCCGATAAGTTTCCAAGCTAAGTAGCGCATCTTCTTCATCTATCTTGTTCATGATAAACCCGATATGCAAAAGAACATAATCACCTATCTTTATCTCCTCTTCTTGCATCAAATCCAAACTGGCATCTCGCTGGACACCCATGGTGTCAACTGTCGCCATGTTGGCTTCTTTGTCTATCTTTACTACTTTGCTCGGTATTGAGAGGCACATTATCTCATCTCCATTTTAAATTTTATCCACGAAGCCATTTTTTTCACACTTGCTTCATCCTTGATGCTGACTTCCAATATATCAACATTGGGTTTTAGCTTTCTCGCCATCTCTTTTTCTTTTTCCATGTCATACTCAAAATATGGAAGCAAGTCTGTTTTTGTGAATAAAATCAAATCAGCCTGACGGAACATGACCGGATATTTAGCGATTTTATCTTCCCCTTCAGGGATGCTTACAAGAACTATATTTAAGTGACTTCCGACATCATAAGAGGCAGGACAAACAAGATTTCCGACATTTTCAACGAAGCATATATCCATAGCGTCCAAGTCTAAATGGTGAAGCGCTTTATGAACCATGAATGCGTCCAAATGACATGCTGAACCTGTTTGAATCTGATGAGCCTGAATCCCTTTTGCTTTGAGTCTATCTGCATCTTTACTTGTTTCCAAGTCACCTTCAATTACAGCAAATTTAAAATCATTTAACTCAGCCAATTTTTCAAGCAGAGCCGTTTTTCCACTTCCCGGAGAGCTCATGAGATTTATGCAAAGCACGTTATGTGAGTCAAAATGCTCGCGGTTATGCCCAGCTTCTTTGTCATTTTTATCTAAAATCTTTGTAATAACTGAAATCGTCTTAGGGTCATTTAGCTGGGGATTATCATGCAGATGTTGATGCGCTTCTTGATGTTCATGAGAATCTCCATGATGGTGATGATGTTCGTGAGAATGACCTTCTTCATGAGAGCGACTTTCTTCACCATGGGAATGTTCAGTTATACTGCAACCGCAATCTTTACACATTTCTTTTCCTTTAATTTAATAACATATTTGAGCCGACAACTACAGAAACTAGTCCTGCAGTTGCAAAGACTCTTTTTAAATTTTGCTTTGAGTTTAACAGATTTTTATTTATATAGAGTATCACAATGCCGAATCCTATAAATATACTCATAACTCCAAGTGTAAAAGCCAAAACCATTATAAAATCTACACTCTGCCCCTCAATCGCGCCAAGAGTTATGAGCATTCCGCGAACGCCGCCTATTCCCATCAATGCGCCGATTGTAAAAGCAGAAGTTGTATCTGTGTTGCCATGTGAGTGTTCTTTTCCAAACCAGATGTGGACATGTTCTTCGCCATGGTGGATATGTTTTTTTAACTGAATACGGTCAGTGAAAACCATAAACAAAAGATACACACCCATACTCAAAATCACGGCTGATGAGATGATATCTCCATACCCTAAGATGATATCACTTATATGATAGCTTTGGAGTATTTTTGCAAAGATAAAAAGAGAGAGACCATGTCCTATGGCAAAAAGAGTTGTGATGAGCATGGTTTTCTTTTTATTTTTACCAATGGAAAAATCTGCAATAGCAGTCAAATGGTCAGGTCCAAATGCATGCAAGACACCGTACCAAAATATAAATAACAACCCTATATTTTCCATTTTCACTCCCTCAAACTGAATAAGTATTCATATTATATATCTTTTAAATAAAGATAAAATAAAATTTCTACTTTCTTATATAGTTTTGGGACTAACTTATGCTAAAATCCCCTATGAGATGTATTTATTGTTATCATGAAAAATTATATGAACTAAAATCAGGGCAACTGAAGTGTGCAAAGTGTAAAAAAAAGTTTTCTCCTAAAAAAATACAAACAGATTCAAAACTTATAGATTACTTTTGCCAGAATTTAAGTGCCAACCAAACGAGCAAAGAATTAAACATAAGTTATGTAACTGTAAAAAAAAGATATGAACTCTTTCGCAAACTTATAGCCAACCATTTGGAAGAAGTGTTCCAAGAAAAAACAGTCATAGAATATGATGAATATATCTACTTACAACAAAGCAAAAAAAAGATAAAAGAAAATATTTTTGATGCACAAAACTTCTTAACATTTCAGTATGAAAACAAGGTCTATAACCTGCTCATGCCAAACCTAAACAGATATAAAAGTCAGTTTCTAGATGATGGGGCCGGAGAAGCTTACTTTAAAGAGTTCTCAAAATTTATGATGTTCAACAAGATTTCTAAAACAAAAAAGAGAGAAAACCTTATAACAAAATTTTGGCTTTTTTTTGAGGAGTCGATGTTAAAGTATAAAGGGGTGAGCGATGAAAACTTTTTTTATTATCTCAAAGAAATTGAGTTTAAGTTTAATTATGAGATGAATGAGCAAAGAGAAATTTTAAACAATAAATAGCTTGCCCAAGCACAATTCCAGCATCACTAATTGGCGTTTTTTGTTGGAGGGATACATACTAATCACAATTTTATAAACTATTTTTTTGGTAATTCAATGCGCTTTCAAATTTTTTAATCTCAAATGCAAGTCTCATAAGAAGTAAAGCTTTATCACCTTGTGAATATTTAAGAGTATGGTAAATCTCACTTATCTCTAAAAGTGGGATACCCAGCTTCTTCTGGGCTCTTTTTAGAAATGCCTGCATGGTTTCATTCTCTTTTTTTACAAGTTCATATCTTTGTAAAATCTTTAGAAGCTTGTTCATCTTACACATGATTTCATCTTTACATGTAGAGCTTTTAATGTTGATGTAGATTAAAAATGACGCTAGAACAAGTCCGAGAATCGATACAATGAACTTTAAAAGGTAGAGAGTGTCATTGAGTAGCTTATTCAGTATAGCCATCTGCTTGAATCTGTTATAGTCAAGTATCCAGCTGTCTATGATATATTTTACATACATGAAATTAAGGTTCATTTTTTGAAAAACCGTATTTTGCAATGCAGTCTGATTTTGAGTGTTTTGTACCCTATCCAAGTTTTTTAAAGCTGTAGCAGTCGGGTCAAATTTCACCCAGCCGCTATCGTCCAAATAAAGTTCAACCCAAGCATGTGCATCGGATTGTTTCACTAAGAGATAGTTCTTAATCATGTTTTGTTTGTCTGTTTTAAAGCCGGTTACGACTCGGGATGGAATATCAAGCATTCTTGCACTTTGGGCAAAGGCAGAGGCAAAATGCACGCAGTAGCCGTTTTTACTTTCAAACAAAAAAGAGTCGGTAAAATCTTCTAAGTCAATGCCCTTTGGTTTGAGTGTGTATGAGAGATTCTGGTCTTTAAAAAACTTTAGCAGCAGTGTCGCTTTTTCATTCTTCTCTACATGTAAGGCTCTTAACCTTTTCAATGCTTCATAGGTTTTTTCACTTTTTTGTATATCCACCTCAAGAGCATCTGACAAATCTTTCGAGTACAGCTTATACGAAAGCGCTGATTGAAGCTTGTACCTTTTTTTCTCATATACAGGCTTCTCAGATTCAAGCGTGTAGTCATCGTTCAGCTTTGTTTTTTTAACCGGTTTTATTGGCATGTCCAGAGAATATATCCACTTGTTTCCATGCGGATACAGTGTTATGTCGTAATTTATGAAATTTTTTGCTTCCATTAAATTATCGTTCGCCCTCTTTGCAAACCCTTTTTTCCATTCCAAGCCGTCTAGTCTGTAAAGTGTTGAACCTCTGAAATAGAGCTTTTCCTCAGATATATTTTCATCTCTGAAGAACACTTCCATGACAACTTTATTTGATAACCTAATCTCGCTGGATGAGACAATCATCTTGCCTTCATAACCGCTGTTGCTGTAACTCTCTGCCTTAAATCCAAAATCTGCTTTTTCAAAAGAGATGCGGGGAAAAGCTAAAAACAAAATCACCACCGCCGGAAGCGAGAGGACAAAAAGCTGTGATGTTATTTTTAGAACGTCTATCAGTTTTACATCCATTCTGCTCCATATATTTAAAAGCACAAAAACGAAAAGCACAAATATTGAGTACACAAGCATGCTTATAGATTCAAAAAAGAAAAAGCTCAGAAGCATTAAAAGTGCAGGAGAGATTTTGAGATATATGTTTATCTCCCGTGTGACTCTTTGCAGAGTAACCGCATAAATGAGCAGGGAGCTGACCAGAGATACAAAGAACTGGATTCTTGAAAAATTTGAAAAATTGTAGTTGTTGAAAAAGGAGATGGCGATGAGTATAAACCCGATGGCCATAAGTATATATCTGTCTTTGTCGGATTTTTCTTTTTTGAGTATAAAAATCAGAGCTATTAACATGTACAAAATCATAAAAGATTTCATGACAAAAAGGTGTGGAATTATAGAGAGCAGTATCGCTATATCTAAAAGTCGCTCCTGAGAGGGTGCCTTAGTATTTAGCAATTGCTTCAAGGATTTCATCTATACTCATTTTCTTAGAATCAAGAATTTTATCGCTCAGGTCTATACTAAAATCAAAACCATATTTTTCACATTCTATGACCCAAAGCGTTAGTTGTGAAAGCCTTTGTTCATCATCTCCGCTCAGATTTTTAAAACTAAAACGGAGCTTTTTCGTTTCATCTTCAAAGAGAAAATTTTTACTCATCAACGCATCATGTTTAGCCAAAGAAGCCCAATGGATATAAGAGAGATTGTCCCCTTGGTTGAATTTCTTAATCCCTTCAAAATCATCAATCTCACCGTTTATGGAGTTGTTTTTATCGTAAAATTTCAAGAGTGACACACCTGAGGGTTTGGCAAAAACGACTACCTTTTTATCCATTTCAATAACTTTATATTTTAACTCATGAGGCAGAGGAAATAGAGAATGGACTTTTATTTTTGGCAACTCTGCTTCACCTCTTTTGTCGAACTTCACTTCGAGTGAAATTGTTTGGGCATTGTGAGGCTCTATAACTTTTATATGTTGAGTTTGCTCGCTACATGTGAGGCTTATATCGTATGCGAAATTATCTGATTCATTTATTACTAGGATATTATAAGTTGAGGAAGTATCAGCAAAAAACCTCTCATAAGAGAGCAATTTCACCTGAATGTAGTAAAGATTTAACATCCCAAAAATGGATGAGGCTCCGGCAATAGCGACCAAGAAAAACATCACCAAAAAGACAATGTTGTAGTTATGCATGTAAGCTTGTAAAAAAAGGCTCACAATAGCGATGATTAAAAACCAAAAGAACTTTGTAGGTCGGTTTTTTACGCCCTTAAGTATCGATATGTAGGTTTTGAATGATTTCATCTACCATCTCTTTTGGAGTTTTTTTCTCGCCTCGTGGGAGCAAGCGATGGGAAGTGATATATGGCAGAACTTCCAAAACATCAGAGGGGATGACATAATCTCTAAAAGATAGCAAAGACCAAG
This sequence comes from uncultured Sulfurimonas sp., assembly GCA_937900945.1. GTDB lineage: Bacteria > Campylobacterota > Campylobacteria > Campylobacterales > Sulfurimonadaceae > Sulfurimonas. Next base: position 6,953 of record CALCGG010000138.1, read on the forward strand.
CTTTTGATACCTTTAAAAGTGTTATAGCAGCCCTTGTTGAAAGCCCTGTCACGTAAAGTCCGCTCTCTCTTGTAAACTTCAAAATCTCCTGAATGATGTTTAGTATCTCTTCGCTTACATGTACCTCTTCAAACTTCTTTTGCAGGAGTTCTATCTCCTCAGCATTAAGTGATTTGAGTTCATTTATAGAGTATTTTTTATTGGATGACAGTATGTGTCTCTCTGCCTCAAAAGTTGGATAACCAAGAGAAAAAGAGATGGCAAATCTGTCCAGCTGAGAGGAAGGAAGTATGTAAGTTCCCACCTCCTCAAAAGGGTTTTTAGTAGCTATGACAAAAAATGGTCTGGGAAGGTCAAAGGTCTTTCCATCAACACTCACCTGCTTCTCCTCCATAGCTTCTAAAAGTGCGCTCTGTGTTTTTGAGGAAGCACGGTTAATCTCATCGGCGAGTAAAAACTGGGAAAAAACGGGACCTTTTTTAAAAGTAAAAGTAGCATCTTTGGTGTTGTAAAAATTAACCCCCGTGATGTCTGAAGGTAAAAGGTCATTTGTGAACTGAACCCTCGAGTACTCCAACCCTATCACATGAGCGAGAGTTTTGGCAAGAGTCGTTTTTCCAACGCCCGGTCTATCCTCTATGAGCACATGTGAGCCTGAGAGAAAAGTGGCAAGAGAAAGCTTCACCTGCATCTGTTTTCCTATGATTATCTTCTGAGTCTCATCTAAAACCTGCTTGATTAAATCTTCAAAATTTCTCATGTTAGTCCTTGATGATTGATTATAACACTGTTTTGTTTAAATAATAAAAAGCCTGTCCAAGAGCTATTCCGCCATCGTTGATAGCGGTTTGCTGCTGATGGTAGTATTTGATATTTTCGCTCTCCAGCTTTTTACTAACAAGCGCTAACAGTGTTTTGTTCTGAAACACTCCGCCGCTGAAAATTACTTCCATTTCTTCTAACTTTGAGATATCGAGTATGATTTTTACAAGAGTGTTTATAAACATGCTGTTTAACTCTTTTGTATCGTTTTGATTCTTTAACATGTAGTCAACTATCTTTATATCTATGATGCCTTCTATTATGGTGTAATCGAATGTTTTTTTTATCTTTTCATCGTAGTAGCTCTCACACAAGAGTCCGCTCTCACCTTCGTAGCTTATCTTTTGTACGATTCCGGATAAGGAAGCGATGCCATCAAAGAGTCTTCCAACGGATGAGCTAAGGGGTGCATTGAGATTTTTTGTATGGCTTTGATGGAGGATTTTTAGCTCCACATGTGAAAAAGATTTTACAGTTTCCAAATCAAGTTCTTGTACCTCTTCTAAAGAGAGCGCATCAAAAAGCATACTTAGCCCTACTCTTCTTGGCTCTTTTATCGCCTTGTCTGCGCCTAAGAGTTTGATGGGTTTGAAGTGATATTTTCTTTTGTCGCCGACAAAAACTTCCCCGCCCCAAAGAGTCTTGTCTTCACCATAACCGGTTCCGTCAAAACTAAAACCTAAGTAATCATTTGTGAGTCCAAACTCTGCCTTACATGCATAGATGTGTGCCAAATGATGTCCAACTGCTATAAGCTCTTTTGTTTGCTTCTTAGCCCACTGAGTCGTCATGTAAGATGGATGCTTATCATGAACTATAACCTCCGGTTCAAAATCATAAAAACTTTTAAAACTCTCTATGGTTTGCTCGAAAAACTCAAAAGCCTCCAGCGAATCTAAATCGCCTACATGTGGAGAGAGGATGATGCTGTCTTCTATCACAAACGCCAGTGAGTTTTTTGCGTTTGCTCCGACTGCCAAGATTTTCTTGTCAGATTTAAAAGGGAGTTTTATAACTTTCGGCGCATACCCGCGAGCCAATCTTAAAACCTGTGTTTTGCCATTGACAACCTGAACTAAACTGTCATCCACCCCATTTATGATATTCCTGTCAAAATCCAAAACAAAATCAATAAAGGAAAGCTTTTTAACGATATCTTCTACTTTTGTAATGACAGGCTCATTCCCAAGGTTTGCACTTGTTGCAACAATCGGATTTTGGAGGTGCTCAAACAGAAGATGATGCAGAGACGTATATGGCAAAAAGCACCCTATTCTGTCTATGTTGGGAGCTAAAAGTTTTGAGAGTTTGGCATCTTTGTTTTTTTTCAAAACAACTATCGGCGCCTCTTTTGAAATAAGTAACTCTTCCTCTTTTTCATCTACATGTGAGAAACTTTTTATCTGTTCCAAATTTTTACACATGATTGCAAAAGGTTTTGTTGGTCTGTTTTTATGAGTTCTTAACTTAGAAACTACCTTATCGTTTGTAGCATCACAAACAATGTGAAATCCGCCAACTCCTTTTATGGCAACAATTTCACCATCTTTTATAAGCTCTGCCACCTTTGCGAACTTCTCGCCATCACTAACCTTTAGCTCTTCATTTTTGACTATCAACCGCAAACTCGGTCCACAATTATTACAAGAGATTGGCTGTGCATGGTATCTTCTGTTGAGCGGATTTGTATACTCTTCTTCACAGGATTCACACATGACAAACTTTTGCATGGAAGTCTGTTTCCTATCATAGGGAACAGTTTTTATGATGGAGTACCTCGGTCCGCAGTTAGTACAGTTCGTTGCAAAATAGTTATGATACTTCCCGACCTTTTTTATATCTTCCAAGCACTCATCACATGTAGCAATATCCGGAGAGATTAAAGCTGTTTTTGAATGCGTGAAATCATCTGAACTTTGTACAATCTCAAAAGTTTTCCCATGAAGCAGTTCTTTGTATGAGCTTTCTATTTTGTCTATTCTTGCAAGCAGTGGAAGTTTGGAGTGAAGCTGTTTTTCAAACAGAACAATATTTTCAGCCCTACCCTCAACCTCAAGCTCCACACCATTGATACCGTTTTTCACAAACCCGACAAGAGAATTTTCAAGGGATAGTCGATAAATAAAAGGACGAAATCCAACACCCTGAACAATGCCTTGGATTAAAAAAACTTTTCTTATGAGCAAATGATATCTCCCTAACTAAATTACAATGTTACCATACCAATACCTTTGCACACATTATAATACTTTCATACGGAAAAGCAAATTTCTTTCGTTACTTCATCTTCATAACAGCTAAAAAGATATCAATAAAAAAAGTAATGATACGTTTTAGAAGAATATAAAAAAATATTATACAAATTTTCTATAATTAAAAGTTTTCTTAAGTCTTAAACTTGTACAATAAATTAATTTTACTATAAAGGGAGTGTTAAGAATGAAAAAAAATGAGATTCTAGAAGAGATTCTAGCAGAAGTTGATAAGCATCCAGAGATTATGTCCCGTCGTGATGCTCTTAAATATTTAACAATGTCTCCATTAGCTGCAGCTGTAATTGCGAATGCTACTGTTGGCACATCAACTGTTAGTGCTTCTAGTGCTACCGGTAAAATCGTTATTGTTGGTGGTGGTCTGGCTGGTATGAGTACTGCTGCTCGTCTTAACAATACTTTATCAAATCCTGATATTACTGTTATTGAACCAGACCCGATGTCTGTATCTTACCAGCCAGGTCAGACACTTGTAGCTGCTGGTATTTGGGATCTTAGCGATATTCAATATAGCAGAGATGATAAATTACCATCGGGTGTTAAATTAATCAAAGGCAGTGTTACTGCATTTGATCCTGCTAATAACAAAGTTACTGTTGATGGAAACCAAGAAGTGACTTATGACCAACTTATTATTGCTGCCGGTCTTATGCTTAATTATGCTGCAATCAAAGGTCTTGATGGTGTTATAACTTCATCTGGAAAAGATAATGCTGCTGTTAAAAATAGCGGTGTTGGAAAAAATGGACTTCATTCAATCTATTTCCAAGATGGAGCAGAAGCAACTTGGAAGGGAATCGAAGAGTTAGTAGCTAAAGCTAAAGCTCATACAGGCCCTGAAAAATTACAAGCCCTATTTACTCACCCAAATACACCTATTAAATGTGGTGGTGCTCCGATGAAAATCATGTATCTTACAAACTCTCGTTTAGAAGAAGCGGGTGTTAGAGATAAAGTTGAACTGACTTTCTACCCGGATGGCGGAAAACTGTTCGGTATTCCAGAATATCATGATGCGATCGTGAAACAATTTGAGACAAGAGGTTTCAAATGGAATTATGCCCACAACCTTATAGAAGTAGATACTGCAAATAAAGTAGCTGTGTTTGATTATCATACAACAGTTAAAACTTTAGTTGATGAGGAAATGGAAGAGTATGAGGATGTTACTACGCATAAAAATGTTGAAGTTAAATATGACTTTATCCATGTAACTCCTCCAATGAAAGGTCCGGATGAAATTGTTAACTCTCCAGTTGGCTCCATTCAAGGCTGGGTTCCTGTTGTAAAAGAGACTCTACAGCATACTAAATTCAAAAATATATGGGCTTTAGGTGATATTGCTTTGATTCCTATGGGTAAAACAGGCGGTTCAGTTCGTAAACAGTACAAAGTGCTGGTTGACAATTTAGTGGCTTCTATGGAAGGTAAAACTGAATTACCTGCTGCTTATGGTGGTTATACAGTATGTCCACTTATTACAAGTATCGGTACTGTTATGCTCGCTGAATTTGACTGGAGCAAAAAACCAACTCCTTCATTCCCACTTGACCCAACTCAAGAAAGATGGATTTGGTGGTTATTAAAAGTCTACGCACTTAAACCAATGACAATGATTGGTATGCTTGGCGGTAGAGCATAGTATTAACCCTCTTTTAGAGGGTTAAAAACATTGAACAGGTTCTTTTCAAAACAATTCATTTCCGCCATATTGAATATTCTTTCCATCTACAGGTAACTCTTTATTGAAGTATAAATTGTGATTTACCGAAACTTCTTTGCTTAGCTTACTAAAAAGATGCCTATTTTCCAGCAACGAGCCTGTGACAACAACTGCATCACTTTTCATCTCCGCCTTTATCTCATCCAACTGGGTTGAAATAAACTCAACAAAACTCTCGATAACTCCATAACAAAGCGTGAGCTGATCAATTTGGGCAAGTTTAAAACTCATCGCTGTTCTGATGGTCATCAACGGGTCTAAGTAAACCTTGGAGTTTATACTTTTTAGTTTATAGTCTATACGAGGACCTTTTGTTCCTAAAAATAAACTTGCACTGTTTTCAAGAATTTTTGCTGACTTGGTAAGATCTTTCTCTTTCGAGTAACCTAAGACTATGGCGATAATGCCCCATAGTTTATAGACATTAAAATCTTTTTCATCAAATACTATATCAGATATGGTCTCAAAATGTTTAGGAAACTTGTTTTTAAAGTTCTCTACCAACTTCGCACCTGTTTCATCTGTCCTTATAATAGAATCAAGCACCTCTTTGATTGAGTGAAATTTAAACTCAAATGACAGATACTCAATAGTTCCAAATTTTTTAAAGTACACTAAAATATCATTGTGATACTCTTTGCTGATATTCACACCAACCACAGTTTTATCAAATAGAGCATGTTCTTTTATAACCGAGAAGAAAGCTCCGATATGAGGAATCAAAGCTTTGTTGCCAAGATTGTCGTATGGCAAACCTTTTTCACCTTTTACTATGACAATATGCTTATCGCTTACTACAACCTCTATTGGCTCTGACTCTTTTTTATACTTAACCAAGTCCAGTTGAACATTACAGGGAAGCTTCTCTTTTGTTATAAAGATGAGGTTGATTCCAAGCTTATGAAGCTCTTGCGATAAAAGATGCAAAACAAAATCATCGGCAATTTTAAAGCGAATAAGCTCATTTTTCACATCTTCAAAATCCATTTTAAATTTAATGTTGGTTGTTAATTTTATAAGAGGTTTTTCAATAGTTCCAAGTGCTACTATTTCACTGTTCGTAGCATTTGTATAATGTGCGATTGTGTCTAGATCATAACTGATAATATCAAAATCAACGCCATTACATTTTTCGTCTAGTTTACCTAGATAATATTTTCCGTAAAATGTGTCTACTTCAACTACCAAGTCATCACTTATTGATTTTGCAATATTGACAAGACTCTCTTTATAGCTCTTTTTTTCACCCTCAACAGAGTATCCGCAAACTTCACACTCATGAAAAATATTGTAATAGTTTTCATTTGATTCATCCATAACTTCACCTAAACATTGCGGACAAAAAGGGATGGCAGGTTTTGGCACTTCAGGTAAGACAAAAAATTCTTCTGGCATCTCATCAACAACTCTTGCATCTGTTTCATGTAAAAAAATCGAGTGAGGCAATTCTAATGATAATGTATTTGCAAAATTTTCCAACTCGTCACTGTCATCTGATTCAACATATAAAAAAAGTTCATCGCCATTTTTTACTATTTTCGATTCAAGTGAAAAGAGTTTTGCGGTTCTTAGAATTATTTTTTCATAAACTAAAGATGAAGACAAATAATTGAATGAAAATTCCAATATCATAGAATGCCCTTTAAATATGTATATTTTGAGACTTCTTCTATGGTTATATTCTTCTTTATTGAAGTTTGAACTCCAAAATCTTCTATATATTTTATAATGATTTTCTCCATTATCTGGCTGGCTTTTACAACTTCCTGCGTCATAGTAAAAGTGCTGTTTTCTCCAATCACAAAAGGAATCACACCCACTATTTTTGTGGGCGGCAAGTCACCCATCATCTCAATCATTTGTAGCGTTTGAAGCATTTCAACTTCATGAGCGCTGCCTTCCCATGTAATAAAGTCCGGAACATCAGTAAAATCAAATTTATAAACATCACCGATTTCACCATCAGCCGCACTGATACAATCTATGATTAAGACATTATCGTAATCTGTAATTATCGGGATAAGTCTTTGAGCCAATGTCCCGCCATCAATGACATCTATAACATGTTCATCAGATTTAAACTCATATTTTTCATCTATAAGATTTGCCAGATGTGGTCCAAGACCCTCATCGCCAAATAAAATATTACCGATACCAAGGATTAAAATCTTCAACAAATATCCTTATTGCAATTAATGTTTTCTTTTCCATCTGTATCCGCTAAAAATAGTATCAACAGTTCCTTCTTTACCATATACAGCATTGAAAACCACCATATAAATGTGCGCAACTGCAAAAAACAGAACTCCCCACATTAGTAAATGATGCATTTCCCTAACATTTGCTAAACCACCGAACATTACTTCAAAAAACTTCATACTGCCGTGTATCATTCCGCCAAATCCTTCATGATAATTACTGGCATAAAGAATAAACCCTGTAAGCAACAAACCGGTAATCGCAATATAAAAGACTAGATAAGCTGCAAGCTGTACAACATTATAGGCTCCGCTTAATTTTGGATGCTTCGTTAATAGTAAATAATATCCTATTTGACTAACCCAGTTTTTTAGACTGATTACATCTTTAAAAGACTTTATTTCTATTCTATCTTTTACAGAAAAAAAGAAATAATAGGTCTTTGCTATATACATAGCAACCATTAAAAATCCAAATATCTCATGCCAACTTCTAAAAAGAGCATTCATAAAATTTGTCGGTTCGGCGTTCACAACTGGGATAACAAATGGAGTAGAAATATAAAATCCTGTTATTGTTAAAGCTATGATACTAAACACCCTAAGCCAATGATGCCATCTATAAAACGGAGTAAACTCAAGTTCCATCTCAATCTCTTCATCTACTTTTCTAGAAGAATTTTTTCTAGATTTATCAGTAGTTTCCATAGTTACTCCTTTTTAAATGCTACATCCACCATAAAGCGGATTTACTTTGTATTCACTAAGCGTTTTGCCCTTTGTATCCATTACATGAACTGCACATGCTATACAAGGGTCATAAGAGTGAATAATTCTAATTATCTCCAGCGGCTGTGTCAAATCTTCTATTTTAAGACCAATCAAGTCAGCTTCGTATGGTCCTTTAACACCGCTAGAATCCATTGGTCCTGCATTCCAAGTGGATGGAACTACAGCTTGATAGTTTTCTACAACACCATTTTTGATTCTAATCCAATGACTTAGCATTCCTCTTGGAACATCACCGATACCTCTGCCGTGGTATTCTTTGTCCTTGTCAATAGTATATGTAGCGCAAGTTTCTTGATCGACTTTTAGATTTTCAATTAAGTTATTGAAAGCGACTAACGCATTATCTGCAATAAGTTTTGCTTGTAGCATTCTGGCACCTGTTCTGCCTAGTGTTGACAATAAAGCACTTGCCGGAACACCTGTTTTAGCAAGAAATTCACCGACAACAGCTTGCACTTTTTTATTTCCACGCACATAACTCACTAAAATAGAGGCCAAAGGACCAACTTCCATTGGCTCGCCATTGTATCTTGGTGACTTAATCCAACTGTATTTTTTAGTTTCATCTATTTGCTTGGTTTTTACCATTTTACCATCTGGACCAACGGTTTCTCCATCAACAAATCCAGTATAATTTGGTTCTGTCTCACCCTTATATGGGTGGAGTGGATTATCATTTTTATACCATGAATGAGTAGCTTCCTCAGTAATCATATCTTCATCAATATCAAAAACTTTACTAAGATCTCCATCTTTAATAATCCCGCTGTCAAAAAGGTACTCATTTCTGCCAATCATAAACTCTTTATGCGCCATGAAATTTTTAACACCCATAGGTTTCATGACTGATGGCTCTGTTTTATACATCTCAACTGCCATGACAATATCTGCATAATAAGCATTGTTAATAAAATCAGCCATTGCTTGAAATTTAACCAAATATTCACCCATTCTAGCCGGATTTAAAATATCCATAACACAGGTTACTCCACCAATTGCCAAACTTTGTGGATGGGGCTGTTTACCGCCAAAAATAGCCATCAATTGAGCAGCCGTTCTTTGCATCTCTAAAGCTTTTAAATAGTGTGAAAGTGCAATCAAATTTTGTTCTGGAGTAAATCTAAATGTTTTATGCCCCCAGTATGCATTTGCAAAAGGTCCAAGTCCTTGAGGATTTTTAGCAAACTTAGCGATTGTTTCTTTTACTTTTTTAAGTTCATTTTCACCGGTTCCTATTGGATTATCCGTATATTTAAATGCCAATTCACTAGCTTTTTTTTCGTCTGCACTTAATGCTGAAACAATATCAACCCAGTCAACACCATGTAAATGATAAAAGTGAACAGGATGATCATGAATGAACAGTGCGGCATTCATTAATGTACGGACAAGTTCTGCATTATATGGAATTTTTATCCCCAGTGCATCTTCCACAGCCATTGTACTTTTCAAATAATGCGAATAAGTACATACTCCACAGATTCTTTGCATCATCAACGGTATGTTTCTTGGATCACGACCTTTTGCTATTACTTCAAGACCTCTCCATAAAGTTGATGAAGCAAAAGCATCTTCAACCACTCCATCATCTCCAACGATAACCTCAACTCTTAAGTGCCCTTCAATTCTTGTTATTGGGTCTACTATTACTCTCTTTGACATATCGAAACTCCTTAATTAGTCTTTTGGTTTTTTAATTACCGATATTAGCGCATGTGCTGCGATTCCAATTGCGGTTACAGTCAGTATTCCTCTACCAATTTTATCCGCTGTGGCATCAGAACCCATTCCACCGAATGCCGTATGATAAAGTCTGTTACCCAATGGTTCATGAACAATGCCCATAGCATCCCAAAAATCAGGTTCACTGCATCCCATACAGCCATGTCCGGCTTGAACAGGCCAAGATGTACCTTGGTTAAACTTTTGTTTTGAACAGTTGTTAAATGTATATGGCCCTTTACAGCCCACCTTATAGAGACAATAGCCGTTTTTCGCACCATCATCACCAAACTGTTGTACGAATTCGCCGGCATCAAAACGACCTCTTCTCTCACAAGCATCATGGATTCTAAGCCCGTAAGCCCATTTAGGTCTATTGTAAACATCAAGTGCCGGAAGAGTTCCGTATAAAATAAAATGCAATAATGTTCCTACAATATTACTCTCACTTGGAGGGCATCCTGGAACATTTATGACGGGCTTGCTTATTACATTGCTTAAGGCCGTAGCATTTGTAGGATTTGGAGCGGCGGCTTGAACACCTCCAAAAGATGAACATGTACCAATGGCAAAAATTGCAGCTGCATGTTCAGAAGCATTTACTGCAATTTCTTCTCCTGTTCTGGCATGAGCACCAAGTGTTAAGAAGTAATCACTTTGACCATGCGGGATACCGCCTTCAACCATTAAAATATATCTGCCTTTATATTTTTCGATTGCATGCTCGAGATTTTGTTCAGCCTGCCAACCAGCTGCTGCCATAATCGTTTCATGATATTCAAGTGAAATATAATCAAATATCAGGCTGTCTATACTTGGAGTTGCGGATCTTAGCAAAGATTCACTGCATCCGGTACATTCAGCCATATGCAACCAAACTAAAGGAAGTCTGTCCGCCATTTCAGCTGCTTTAGCGACTAATGGAGTAAAACTTGCCGGTAACATTAACATAGATGTCATAGCTCCAGCCCAACCCATAAATTCTCTTCTGGAAAAACCTTTTTCTTCAATCAGCTTTGAAATCGACACTTCATCATCAAGTTTTGGCAAATTTGACAACTCATCCAGCCTAGAAGACAATTTGTTAAACAAACTATTATCCTTCATAATACACTCCCTTATATTTTAGTTACATTGGAAAATGAATACTCATTCAGTAATATTATAAGAAATAAACTTAAACTAAAGTTAATATGCTTGATATAAGTATTGTTTATATCAAAATATTAGTTACAGTTATAAAATGTGGGATTATTTTTTAATTAATGTGTGGTACAGACAGAGCAGACGTCAAATGATTTGAAAACAAGTTCAGCAGTTTTAATATCGCTTAAACCAATCATGGCTTTTTGTGATACTCCCTGCTTATCCTTTGTGCCTCCGCTTAAGTTCCATTGTGTCGGCGTGATGATTTCGTAATTTTTTATCATCCCATCTTCAATCTCAACTTTATGTATGAGCGTGCCGCGTGCCGCTTCTACGGCAGAATATCCGCTGGCACTTAGTTGCGATATGTCTAGAGAAGGTTCAATATATGACGGTTCACTCAAATCTAAATCTTTAATCAGCTTTTTTGAGTGCTCTAAAAGTTGAGATATCTCACAAACCCTTGCCAAGATTCTGCTAAAAATACTGTCACCGTACTTTTTATGTGCATCTGCTATTAACGGAGTTTTGTTTACCATGGCGCGTGCCAACGGACCCACTTCGTAATATTTATCCTTGAAGCTTACATTTTTAGCAAATGATGAAGGTATCTCGGACTCTTTGACATGTTCTATGGAGATATTATGGCTCACTTTTGTTTGTAATGATTTGCCTTTTTTAAAGTAGCTGTTCTCACCAAAAGATATAAATCTGTCATAACTCTTTCCATACTTTAGCAATTTTTCTTTTTTTATCTGTCTCAGTATGTCAGGCAAATCTCCTTCGTAATCTAAAAGAGTATCTGCATCTTTACATGTTAAAAAATTCTCACTATCTATTTTTACCAGATTATCTTCTACAAACTTAATTGTCTGGGCTATATAGTGTTGCAGTTTTATAATATCCATCTCTGTAATCTCACAAACAACTCCCCCGACAATTGCATAAGAGGTATGCGGATACTGTCCGCCAAAAAGTGCAATGGCTTTGCCCATAAGCTGCGATGGATATGTAGCCTTTAGTACTTGCTGCTTCTGTCCAAACAGGGGCAGCATAGTCAGATAATACCATTTAAAGTGATTCTGAATAAGCTCGAAATTAAGTGTTAACTCCCTTATAATCTTGGCTTTATTTGAAAGTTCCAAATTATCATAGCAATTCTCAAGAGCTTGAACTGTAGCTATAAGGTGGGCATGACCGCATATTCCGCAGACTCTAGGATTTATAACAAGTGCATCGAAAGCACTCTTGCCTTTTAAAATATTTTCAATATTTCTTGTAGACATAAACTCTATATCCACAAAATCAATCTTAGCATCTTTAAAATTAAAGTTTAATTTCGCTTCGCCTTCTATCTTCTCTATTAATTTAATCATCAAACAACTTCTTTTCTAATCTATCAATTTTAAATGCTTTTGAAATACCTGCGAGAGTAAGATAGACTCTTTTACCTACTCCAACGGGAAGATTTTCAGGTATTGCCATATTTTTTTTCGTACTGAAGAGGTTTTGTTTTGGAAATGTCGGTTCTGTACAGCCCATGCATGAAAGCCCTGCTCTGGTTTTTGAGTTTACTTCATTCCATAGTATTTTATTGCAGCTTCCGTGAGTAAATGGTGCCTGACAGCCGTGGTCATAAAACATACATCCCTCAAGTTCGCCAAACTGATGGTTATCCACTTTGTATTCAAAATATTCGTTTCTCGTACAGCCGTTATGAATGGTATATGCATAGAACTCTTTTGGTCTTAGAAAGTTGTCCAGTTTTAATGCAGCGCTTTTTTTAATGGCATAAAGAGTATTAACTAAAACTTCGGGATGAACCGGACAACCGGATACTGAAATAGTTTTATCAAGCAAGTCATGAAATCTTTCTGAGGGTTTATCTTGGTCAAAATGCAGTCCGGAAGTCTCTGAATAACCGCTTTCTCTAAAAATCCCGCCAAAAGTTGCACATGTTCCGACTGTAACTATTTTTTGGACTATTTTGGAATATTTCTCGATTATATCCACAACGGAAACATCTGCTCTTTGAAACTCTTTTGAAATTGCGCCTTCAATAAGTAAAATATCGCAAGGTATCTCTTTTGAAACGATATCTTCAAGTGTGTAATGAGAATCTATCACAGGGTGATAAATAAACTCAAAATCATCTAAGAATTGTTCTAGAAACGGATAGTTTAAAAATGAGTGAGTATTGCCGTTGCAAGCGATTGCACTAAGCCATAATACTCTCATTTTATTTTTCATAACTATTCTGTACTCAGCGCTTTATAAATATTAAATGCTATATCATCTACATAACCATCTAAATCTTTTGGTAAAATATTTTCACCTTTTAAAAAGACCATGCCGCCAAGATAACCCATAAAAAGACCAAATGCGCTGAAAAAGTCCTGTTCTCTGAGGTCTCCGCATTTAACGCCCTCTTCAAAATAAATCATTATCTCCGTGACAAACTCGTTGACACAAATCATTCCCTCGCAGCCATCTTTAAAAACTTCACGGTTTGAGAGATATATTCTTAAAAAATAGTCTATCATCTCTGGTTTTAAAGAAGCCGTTTTAAAATACACTTCTATTATTTTTCTTGTTTTTTCTTTAGTAGGTATATCTTCTTCATTAATTTCTCTTAATTTTTTCCCAAGATATACGGAGATGTACTTTATGATTTCTCGCGCGAGAATATCCTTAGATTTAAAATAGTTGTACATATTGCCTACACTCATTTTTAGTGAAAGGGCAATATCTGGGATTGTGGTACTATAAAACCCTTTAGAGGCAAATAGCTCCAGAGCGGATTGCATTATCTGCTCTTTTTTTAATTTTTTTCTATCTAACAATATAGATTCTCCCTACTCTCAATTATTGAATTTTCATTCATTCTATTGTATTTTTTTCTGCCGCTTAAAATCAAAAGTGGCACAATTAATAATCAAATTCTTGAGAGTCTTAATATGATTCCTCTACTTCACTCGTACAAGCACTAACGCTCTTATCCATCTTATACAAAGCCCTCAATCTCGACATTATAGCATAGTTATGACGTCCTGAATATATGGATTTTTTTTGACTTTTCTTGAACGATTATCTGAGGAGAACTTAGGTTTCCCCTTGAAAAGCTCACTCAATTTAGCGTCTTGTGGTGATGTTTTAGATCATTTCAAGTCACTAATGAAGTTGTTAAAACCCCTTATTTAAGATAATTTCAGCACTTTTATTACTTTTATAAATTATAATTCATGATGAAGTTTTTTCAAAACTCTATTATGAATTAATTTGGATTTAACATGAAAATAAATGAATGCGTTAATACTCGCTCAGAAATAACTGAGTTGAAAGTGCTCGGTGACAAACTTATAGCATATAGTACTAAGCTTCATGGTTTAAAATTTTATTCTCTCGAAGAATCCAAAACAACACTCAATCTGAGTAGCGAATTTCTCAACTCCCAAACTGCCGCAATAGCTTTTAGCAAAGATTCTAAGCATGTTGCTCTGGCTAATGCGCAGGTAATAGATATTCTTCACATTCCAAGCAATCAACTGATTAAAAAAATATCTACAGATGAAGATCTGGAAATATTAGCATTTGACTTATCATCCATGTATATAATTGCCGGAACTAAAAGCGGGCGTGTCTTGCAATATCGATATAATGAAATTTCTTTGCTCTCAAGACTTTGTTCTTTTCCGGCTAACCAAGAAATAGATAGATCAAAAATAAAACAAAACTTTGTGAGTGCATTTGCATTTCATAAAAATAAAATAGCTTGCAGCGGTTATGGAGGATCAATCGTTATTATTGACTTGCACTCTTTATCTCATAAAGAGATATTAACCCATGATAAAGTTAGAACAGACGCCTTATGTTTTGCAGATAAAGAGATAATTATCAGTGGAAATATTGATGGCATCATTCATGTACGCTCACTTCAAGACAAAAATTTTCACAAGCAGATAAGCGTACCTTTTAGTAGAATTAAAAAAATCCTTCTAATGCCGAATCCTGAATATATTATGGTTAGCGGGGATTCTAACAGTGTGGCAATTGTAGATATAAAAAGATACAAAATTGCACGAAGTAAGTATATAGAGTTTGAAGATAAGATACAGCATATTGCTCTTTTAGATGATGAGACGATGGTTGTTGCACTCAAAAATATGAAGATATTAGCTGTTGAACTGCCGAGCATTGAGAAACTAAAATCTTTAATTCTTCATAATTCTTTAGATGAAGCTTTTAAATTAATAGAAAATGAGCCTATGCTTATGGGCTCGAATGAGCATAAAGAGCTTAAGAAAAAATTCGATAAAGTATATTTAGATGCGCTTGATGCACTCATCAACCATAAAAAAAACTTTGCATTACAAATAACAGGCATGTTCAAAGAGATACCTTTGCTCAAAGAAAAAATAAAACTTCTCTTTGAAGCTTTTGATTATTATCCAAGATTTCAAGTACTTTGTGCTGAACAAAAGCTGTCTTTGGCCTATGCAATGGCATATAAATATCCGGCTCTTCAACATACATGGCAATATAAGAGAATGGAAGAAGCTTGGAAAAGTGCTTTTATAAATGCTCAGAAACAAGTGCTTCTTGGTAACAAAGAGAATGCAAAAATGTACTTAAATGCCTATGTAACCGTACTTTCAAAAAAAGAATTAATACAGCTTATTTTAAAAAATAACAGTGAGTTTATACAGTTTTTAAAAGCAATAGCAAATAAGGATTTTGCAACTGTTGATAAACTGGCATCACAGTATTCAATCTTTACCGAAATACCTACATATATAGCACTTAACGAAGAGATGGACACTCATTTGCAACAGGCAAAGAAATATGTAGAAAAAGGAGTCATTAAATCTGCTTCTATCTATCTGGATAAAATAAAAGATATGCCAAAGATGCAAGATGAATTTATAAAGTTAAATAAAAAGTGTAAAACAATACTCAAGCTCAATGAATTCTATGAACAAAACAATTTTAACTCTTGCTACGAAATGATAGATACAAACAGATATCTTTCTTCTATAAAACTTGCCGTACTTTTAGAAAAACATTGGTCTAAGGTGATACATACATGTGAAGAGTATGCACTTCAAGGAAATATCAGAGAGATTAAAAATACTCTGGGAGAACTTATGAAGCTTCGTACAAGAAGAGACAAAATCGGTAACCTTTTACGACTTAGTTTTCACGCAAAAATAAAAATACTTATGGCAAAAAAAGCCTTCAAACAAGCAGAGACTGTCATATATTCATACATAGATATTTTTGGCTTAGATCAAGAGGTAGGTGCTATCATGAAGACATTTGAAATCAAATCATCTTCAAAGTTGGCTATAACTCACACAGAAAATTATAGACCCAAAAGAGATGCTTGGATAAACTCAGAAATTATAATGGGGAAGCTTCCATAAGCTTCATAAGTGTTTCTACTGCCTCGTCATAATTAGTTTGAGTATTTGAATGTTGGCTTAGAAATTTATCCATTGAAGTTTTCTTACTTATAGCCTCATCAAGTTCTGAATCCGAACCTTTTGTGTAAGCTCCAATCCGTATTAGCACCTCATTCTCTTTTAAGAGCGTATAGAATCTTCTAAATTTAAGTATGGCGGCTAAATGTTCTTCTGTGACTATATCGCTCATAACTCTTGATGCAGAGTTTAGAACATGAACCGGTGGGTATATACCAAAATCTGTAAGTTCCCGAGAAAGTACTATATGCCCATCTAAAATAGAGCGTGACTGATCGGCTATAGGATCACTCATATCATCACCCTCAATAAGTATCGTAAAAAAGGCGGTAATGGAACCTTTACCTTCCTCTTTCCCTGCCCGCTCCATCAACTGAGGAAGAAGTGTGAGCGAAGACGGCGGATAACCTTTTGAGGTTGGCGGTTCACCAAGTGCTAGACCTATTTCTCTTTGAGCCATAGCAAATCTTGTAACCGAGTCCATAATGAAAAGAACATCCAAGCCTTGATCTTTAAAGTGCTCTGCAACACTCATAGCGGCAAATGCTCCATACTTTCTCATTAAAGGAGAGTCATCAGAAGTTGCTACAATAATTACAGTGTTTTCTAAATTACCGGCTAGATTTTTTTCTATAAACTCAGGAACTTCCCTGCCCCGCTCACCGATAAGCGCGACCACTTTTATGGGAGCATTTGAGCCACGCACAATCATCCCCATTAAAGTTGACTTTCCAACCCCTGAACCCGCAAAAATTCCTAATTTCTGCCCTTTTCCACAGGTCAGCAGTCCGTCTATACTTTTTACACCAACACTGAATACTTCATCTATCATCCCTCTTTTCATAGCGGGAATTGGCGCTTTTATGATTGGGGAAAGTTTCGAAGTTGCAATAGGTCCTTTTCCATCAATTGGTCGCATAAAAGGATCAACCACTCGACCCAAAAGTGAAGACCCGACAGGAATATTCATCCCTGTCTGATCTAAAAAGACTCTATCGCCAGAGCAAAAACCTTCTACAAAACTAAAGGGAGTTATAAAAAATGTTTTTCCATCTATCTCCGTCACCATGCCAAAAGTTTCTTGACCTGTATCGTTAGAGATAATTTTAACCATATCACTAATGCTGACTTTTAATCCAATAGCGGTAATTACAGTAGCATTGATTTTAACTACTTCACCAAAAGATATGGAATACTTTTGAGAAGCTAATTTATCTTTTAAGGAAGTAAATGGCATGGGAATTAGTAACGAGTTCCGTTTGGTGAATTAATCAACGAAAAGAACTCACTTCTGGTTTTTTCATCTTTTTTAAATAAACCTCTTAAAGCTGATGATGTAGTGGTAGAGTTTATTTTCTCAACTCCTCTCATCTCCATACACATATGACGTGCCTGAATAACAACTGCAACTCCTTTTGGTGCAATAGCTTCCATAATAGCATCGGCAATCTGTTCAGTCAACTGCTCCTGAATCTGCATACGACGGGCAAACACATTTACTACGCGAGGAATTTTTGAGAGTCCTACAACTTTACCATCAGGTATATAAGCAACATGTACACGACCGATAATCGGTAAAAGGTGATGCTCACATGTAGAGTAAAACTCGATGTCTTTAATGAGGACCATCTCATCATTGGAGCTTGTAAAAAGTGCTTTTTCCAGAATCTCTTTTGGATTTTCTTTATAACCGCCGTAGATGAACTCATAAGCTTTTCTGACTCTTGAAGGAGTCTCAAGAAGCCCTTCCCTGTTTGGATTTTCACCAACATGCAACATCATAGTTTTGACGGCTATCTCGAATTCTGTGTCTTGTTTATTTGTCAAAGTATTACCTCGCGAGAGTTTTATTACTGTAGGATATCACTAAATAGCTGAGAAGTTTATGTTGGCGCGCAGATTTCCACGCGCCGAGAGATTATATGTTATTGAATAAATACATGCGGAACGATAAGTGGATATTTTTTCATTTTTCTGAAAATATGCTTTCTGACAACCTGACGAAGATCATTTTCTAAAGCTCTAGGATTTTCAATCAATCCCTCTTTTATATTTAGCAGAAAATGCTCTAAAATATCTTCCATCTCTTTTGCAAAAAATCTATCCTGCTTGTCCGCAACTATACCAAATGTAGTGACTTTTGGTTTTTCAATCATTTTTCCATGTTGTCCGTCAATCTGAGCAACTAGCATAACAATACCATCAGAAGCAAGTTTTTGACGGTCAAGAACTATATCATCTTCTATTTGATGATTATTTTGGTTGTCTATGTAAGTTTTACCAGTTTTTACTGTTTTAACTTTTCTCATGTACTTAGGAGATATTTCTATCTGTTCACCGTCCGTCATAAGCAAGATGTTCCTCTCTGGAACACCACACAATATACCAGTCTCTTTGTGTTTCGTTACATGATTATACTCACCATGGATAGGAAGAAAGAACTTAGGATTAACAAGACGGAGCATAAGTTTTTGCTCTTCTATGGAAGCATGACCTGATACATGTATATCTTTCTCGGAAACAACTCCAGCACCTGCGCGCTGTAAATGATTTAACATTCCAGAGATTGAACCTTCATTTCCGGGAATAGCACGAGAAGAAAGAACAATTAAATCTGTCGGTTTTATCTTAATATGTCTATGTTCACCGATTGACATTCTAAATAGTGCAGAACTTGGCTCACCTTGTGAACCTGTCGTTACTATAAGAACTTCCTTGTCATTTAAACGGGAAACTTCATCTGCATCAACAAATATACTTTTTGGAAATTTAATATAATCATACTGCATTGCGATTTCCAGATTTCTTTCCATTGAACGACCGATTACACATACTTTACGGCCATACTTGACACCATACTGGATAGCCTGATAAACACGGTGAATATTTGAGCTGAATGTTGATAGTAGAACACGCCCTTCTGCCTTTGCAAAGACTCTGTCAAGAGCTGGTCCAACACTTAATTCTGAACCTGTCGGAGTAGTATTATAAGAGTTTGTTGAATCACTCATCAAACATAAAACACCTTTTTCTCCATAATGTGCAAGTCTGTGCAAATCTGCTGTATAGCCATCTACCGGTGTATAATCTATTTTAAAGTCACCCGTATGGATAACCGTTCCTGCAGCGGTTGTAATTGCTAGTGAAGATGAATCAATAATAGAGTGCGTCATGTGCATCCATTCTATTTCAAAATCATTCCCAATTTTATAAACTTCTCTTTTTACAATAGGATTGAAATGTTTTCTAAACTCTTTTATGTGATGTTCATCAAATTTATTACCAATCATCGCCAATGGAAGCGGCGTACCATATATAGGAAATTGCATCTCTTTATAAAGATATGGCATAGCACCGATGTGGTCTTCATGCGCATGAGTGATAATTACTGCAACTATTTTATGTTTAATCTCACGAATGTAAGAAAAATCAGGTATCAAGATATCTACACCATGCATATCTTCATCTGGAAAACTCATCCCGACATCAACAAGAATTGCTTCTTTTTCTGTTTCAAAAACAGTGATATTCCCACCAATCTCACCAAGTCCACCAAGTGGAGTTATGCGAATTTTGGCATTTGAGCCTAGGTCTAATTTATAGTGAGGATTTAATCTTTGCTTGTGAGCTTCTTGATTCTTTGCAACAAATTCTTTTAAATTTTCATCGACTGGCGTTGGTGTACGGCGATTACGATTTCTGTTATTTTTATTTGAATTGCTATTTGGTTTAGCTGCTGTAGCTTGTGGATTTGGTCCACGGCTGTTAGTATTTGGTCTTCTGTTATTGTTTGTATTTGGTTTACGATTTTCCTGAGGGTTAACTGTTTGTGTTCCCTGATTCTCTTCTGCCATCCAAACTCCTTGTTATTTTGTAGAGTTGGTGATAGTCGTGGGCAGAAACTTGATGAGGACGAATCGTTAATGTAAAGTTTAGCTCAACAAAAGCCTCTTGAAGTAAAGTTTTTTCATATACTACTGCTAAATTTTTCATAAGAGTTTTCCGAGGTTGCTTAAATGCAACTCTAAGCATATCCTCAAAATTTTCATCGCTTCTATCAGCATTTTTTTGTATCAAAAAAACAGCAGAATCTATTTTTGGCTGTGGTTCAAATGCAGTTGGGGGAACTCTCACTATTATGTGAGCATTCCCTATACTTTGAGTTATGACACTCAAAGAACCAAATACTTTCTCACCCTCGTTCGCACAAAATTTTTCTGCTACTTCAAGTTGTACCATTACAAGTATATTTTTACACATTGGATCTGCGAGTGCTTTTAGGATGATATTTGTTGCTATATAATATGGCAAATTCGCCACTAAATCATACGGCTCATCAACTAGGCTACTCTGCCAAGCTTGTAGAACATCCCCACAATTCATGTGGAGTCGCTTGGTAGCAATCTCTTCTTTAAATGTACTTTGTAACAGTTTACATAAATCGGTATCTACCTCAAAAGCTTCTACGCTTTTGACATCAACTAAAAATTTAGTTAAATCACCTAAGCCAGGCCCAATTTCTACTAACTTATTGTTATTATGGGGCATCGCTTCGACGATTTTTCTTAAGACTGTTTCATCTTTTAAGAAATTTTGTCCAAATTTCTTCTTAGCTACAACGCTATTTCTATTCATGGAGGGGAGTGTACCCTATTTTTGCTTACAAGAAGTTAACATCTCTAAGAAATTTCAGATTTTATTTTAGATGTTTTAATCTTTTATATGTTTCATGTGAAACATATAGTTATAGACCAAACAGAACAAATCTAAACATAAGCGATAAAGTGTATAATTTCAAATAACTAAATCAAGGTATGCATAACCATGAACTATTTCGCAAAAAGAATCATTCCGTGTCTTGATGTAAAAGATGGACGCGTTGTCAAAGGTGTCAACTTTGTAGGTTTAAAAGATGCAGGTGACCCCGTTGAAGTTGCAAGACGTTACAACGAAGAGGGTGCTGATGAACTTACATTTTTAGACATTACTGCATCAAGCGACAACAGAGATACTATAGTGGATATCGTGGCACAAGTTGCAAGAGAAATTTTTATACCGCTGACTGTTGGCGGAGGAATACGAAAACTAGAAGATATTTACAAACTCTTAAATGTTGGCTGCGATAAAGTAAGTGTTAATTCTGCAGCAATAAAAAGACCAGAACTTATAGACGAAGGTGCAAAAAGATTTGGTTCTCAATGTATCGTGACTGCAATAGATGTTAAAAGAGCAGGGGACAGATACCATGTATTTTTAAATGGCGGCAGAGTGGATACTGGACTCGATGCAGTTGAGTGGGCAAAAGAAGTTGTAAGTCGTGGAAGCGGTGAGATACTTCTAACATCTATGGATGCAGATGGAACAAAAGCCGGATTTGAGTTAAATATAACTGAACAAATTTCTCGTGCCGTAAATGTTCCTGTAATCGCTAGTGGTGGAGCTGGAACTATGGAGCATATAAAGGAAGCATTTGAACATGGTGCAGATGCAGCTCTCGCTGCTAGTATCTTTCATTATAAAGAGATTGATATTATGGACTTAAAGCGCTACCTGCATGATAACAATATTCCAGTGAGGCTTTAATGATAATCTGTGCTGGAAATAACGAAACATTCGATTTTGCGCAACCTATGGGAATAGGGCTTATTGAAACTGCAATGAACTTAACAAGACTTTGTTTGTTTGATAAACCTGAATTTTTACTTTTTGTAGGTTCAGCCGGTAGCTATGGAAATCATAAAATATTTGATATTATTGAATCAAAAACAGCTTCGAATATTGAACTTTCTTTTTTAAACGGTGACGCATACACACCATTAGATAATGTAATTTCTACTAACACAACTAACAAAAAAGAGACTATAGTAAATTCCTCTAACTACATTTCAACGAATCAGGAGTTGTCAGAAAAGTTCTTAAATCTAGGCATTGGGATAGAGAATATGGAGTTTTTTTCTGTATTGAAAGTAGCTCAGGAATTTAATATTCCAGCTGGCGGAGTTTTTTGTATAACAAACTATACTAACAAAAATGCTCACGAAGATTTTTTAAAGAATCATGAAAAAGCAAAAGAGCTCTTAAGCGTACATGTGAAAACTAGAATCAAGGAACTTACCACAAGATGAATGAACCAAAGCCTTCACTACTTGACTTCACACAAACAGAATTACTAACACTGATAAAACCTAGTTTTAGAGCAAAACAGATTTATGGTTGGCTATATCACCAATACGTAGAAAGCTATGAAGATATGAAAAATATTCCAAAAGCTCTCAAAGAAGAATTAGCCCAAAAGTATATTGTCAATCCTATGAAAATAGTTAAAAAAGAGATTTCAACTGATGGAACTATAAAGTATCTTTTTGAACTTCAAGACGGAAAAACAATTGAAGCCGTTTGGCTCAAGATGAAAAATGAAGAAATTGATTGTGATGGAAATATAGTTCATGAAGCAAAATATACTATTTGTGTTTCAACACAAGTTGGATGCAAAGTAGGGTGCTCATTTTGTTTAACTGCCAAAGGTGGCTTTACAAGAGACTTAACCGCTGGAGAAATAGTGGCTCAAGTAGTAAATCTAAAAAGAGATAATGAGCACAAACACAACAGAATGATAAACATAGTTTATATGGGTATGGGTGAACCGCTTGACAATCTAAACAATCTTGCAAAAGCAATAGAGATATTTAAAGAAGAAGAGGGGCTTTGTATAAGTGGCAAGCGTCAAACAGTATCTACAAGCGGATTAAGCAACAAGATAGACAGACTGGGAGAGATGGACTTAGGTGTTCATATTGCCATCTCTCTCCACGCTGTTGATGATGAACTTAGAACTGAACTTATTCCAATGAATAAAGCACATAACATCTCATCAATTATAGAAGCTGTAAAACGCTTTCCGATTGACACTAGAAAACGAGTTATGTTTGAGTATCTTGTTATAAAAAATAAAAATGATGATATCGCCTCTGCTAAAAAGCTAGTGAAGCTTTTAACAGGTATTAAAGCAAAAGTAAATCTTATCTATTTTAATCCGTATCCAGGAACAACCTATGATAGACCAACCAGGGCTGATATGGTAGCTTTCCAAGAATATTTGGTTAATCATGGTTTGTTATGTACAATACGCGATTCAAAGGGCATAGACATTAGTGCTGCATGTGGACAATTAAAAGAACAGACTGAGAGGGAATTATAATGAGCGGAGTAGATATTTTTGAGATTGTTTTTTTAGTAATAGTTTTTTTAGTTGGTGTTATTGGATTTGTAAAAGTTGCTTCAAAAGATGATTAAAAGATAGAATACAATTTAAAGTAGTATTGTTTGCCCCGAGTCAAAAAAAGCTAAACGACCAACACACCAGGGAGGTCGTTTATGCATGTAATAATACCTTAGTTTTCTTATATAAAAATAACAAAACTTCTCAAAAATTATTTCACAAGAAAATCATTCAATAAAAATAAAAGATTCTTTTCTTATCAAAAAAAATTACAAATTTAGCCAAAGTGTGTAGTATTCACACATTGTGATAAGCTGTGAATAACATTGCACTACATAAAGGTAAATTTGAATATTCTTTTCTTTATTAAGAATTATTTTATATAAATTTGGCATAAAAAATATTATCATTTATTTTGCTAAAAACCCCTAAAATAGGGCTTATAGATAGATTATTAGCTTAGATTATTTTAATTGTCATCATAAGTAATTTAAATAAAAAGTTATTCACAGTAAAATATTATGAAGAGTTCAAAACAACGGCTAAATAATAAAGCATAAATATCTTGCATGTGAAAAAAAGTTTTTCACATATACTATTGGAATTTCTATAAATGTTTCATATGAAACATTTATAGAAATTTATTAAAAGAATAACTGGATTTTTTGCATAACTTTTTTATTTATTAATACATGCTTTCAAAACAAATTTTCTCAAAATCAATTTTACTTTTTATATGATACTTTTCATTATAAAGTTCAAACTCTAATTCATTTGCATGAAGCAACAATCTCTTTGCACCACTTAGTTCTATTCTTATTTTATCATCCAACTCTCTGTCTAAAAATCTGATAATGTTTTCTTCACTCTGTCCATAAATAGGATCGCCTACTATTGGATGTTTCACATGAAACAAATGAACCCTAATTTGATGTTGTCTTCCTGTGTATGGAGAGCACTCTACTAAAGTCATATCCACCTCTGGAAAATACTTTAAAGGTTTAAAATCTGTTTTAGATGCTTTACCGGTTTCATGAACTTTTACAACCATCCTGACAATAGCACTATCATCTTGTGCTCTTAGAAGTGGAGCTTCAACACACATGTTCTTTTTAAACTCTCCGTGGACCAGTGCTAGATATTTCTTTTTCATATCCCGTTCTTGAAACATCATCTTGATATCTCGTTCACTTTCTTTATTTCTAGCACATAAAACCAACCCGCTTGTCTCTTGATCAATCCTATGAGCTATGTTGGCATCTCTTCCAAACTGATATCTTAGTTCATCTATAAGAGAGTAGGGAGTATTTCTATTTTGTGGGTGGATAAGAACTCCGCTTGGTTTATCAAATAAAACGAATTCATCATATACGGCAGTTGGAACTAAACCTTTTGTAATCGGTTTAAAATAGATAAATTCAAACTCACCCTCTATTTCACCGGCAGTTCTTGTCATAGCAACTCCATCAACAAAAAGCCTCCCTTTAGCTATAAGCCTTTGAGCTTCTTTTTGAGTATAATCCAATTCTTTTATGAGATACAAAAAAGCTTTCTGCTTTTTCTCAGCATACATTTTCTTTAAAACAAATGGCAAAATTTAAACCCTTTTTTACAATAAATTATGTAGAATAAATAACTTTAATAATTGTGAATTTTAACATAAATAATCAATATAAAAATCATAAGGGAGCATGAATGATCGAAAGATACTCTAGAGAAGAGATGAGTTCGAAATGGACTATGCAGGCAAAATATCAAGCTTGGCTAGACGTAGAAAAAGCTGTTGTAAAGGCTTGGGCAAAACTAGGTAAGATTCCACAAGATGACGCCGACAAGATTATAAAAAATGCAGGTTTTAACATAGAGAGAATAGACGAGATAGAGGCAGTGACTCGCCATGACCTCATAGCGTTTACAACTAGTGTTTCTGAAACACTCGGAAGCGAATCAAGATGGTTCCATTACGGAATGACAAGCAGTGATACAGTTGATACTGCAGTAGCGCTTCAGATGAAATCTTCTCTAGAATTGGTTATAGAAGATGTGAAGATGCTTATGGAATCGATTAAGAAAAGAGCTATGGAACACAAGATGACTCTTATGGTTGGAAGAAGCCATGGCATACATGGTGAGCCAATAACATTTGGTTTAGTGTTAGCTGTTTGGTATGATGAGATGGCTAGACATTTAGAAAACTTAGAACAAACACTTGTTGTCATAAGTGTCGGACAAGTGAGTGGTGCAATGGGTAACTTTGCACATGCTCCTCTAGAACTTGAGGAGCTTACATGTGAAGAGCTAGGTCTAAAACCGGCTCCGGCATCTAACCAAGTTATTCAGCGTGATAGATATGCCAGACTTGCTACTGCATTGGCATTAATGGCAAGCTCTATTGAGAAGTTTGCTGTTCAGGTTCGTCACTGGCAAAGAACTGAAGTTTATGAATGTGAAGAGTATTTTGCAAAAGGACAAAAAGGCTCATCTGCAATGCCTCATAAAAGAAACCCTATCCTAACAGAAAACATAACTGGTTTGGCTAGAATGATTAGAGCGTATGCTGTTCCCGCTATGGAAAACGTAGCTCTTTGGCATGAAAGAGATATCAGTCATTCATCAACTGAAAGATTCTGGCTACCGGATAGTTTTATAACAACTGACTTCATGTTACACCGCATGAACAATGTAATAGCTAACCTAACAGTGTATCCTGAGAATATGATGAAAAATCTAAATCTGACCGGCGGACTTGTTTTCTCTCAAAGAGTTTTACTTGAACTTCCACTTCAAGGTGTAAGTCGTGAAGATGCTTATCGCATAGTACAAAGAAATGCTATGAAAGTTTGGGAAGAGATACAACAAGGCAAACCAACCACAAATGAAAATGGAGAAAGTTTATATCTAAACCATTTGTTGGCAGATGAAGAGTTAAGAAATTCATTAAGCGAAAAACAGATTAGAGAATGTTTTAACTATGACTACTATACTAAAAATGTAGATAAAATTTTTGCAAGAGTATTTAAATAAAAATCCATTAAAGAAGAAGTAGATAATGATTACAATTATAAAAAGAAACGGAAGAACAGAGCCTCTTGATATTACTAAGATACAAAAGTATACATCGGCAGCAGTTAAAGGCTTAAGCAATGTATCTCAAAGTGAATTGGAAGTTGATGCACAGATTCATTTTCGCGATGGCATAACATCTAAAGAGATACAGCAAACGCTGATTAAAACAGCAGTAGATAAAATAGATATTGATGCACCAAACTGGACATTTGTTGCGTCAAGATTATTTATATTTAATCTCTATCATCAAGTAAACGGTTTTTCAGGCTATTGCTCACTTGAGAAATATTTTATCAGGGGTGAGAAAGAGGGGAGAATCCTCTCCGGATTAAAAGATATGTATGACTTGGAAAGATTAGAAGAGCATCTTAAGCCTGAGAGAGATTTTCTCTTTAATTATCTCGGCGTAAAAACACTGTATGACAGATATCTCATCAAAGACAGAAACTCAGATCCGATAGAACTTCCTCAACATATGTTCATGGCAATATCTATGTTCTTGGCTCAAAGAGAAGAAGATAAACATGAATGGGCTATCAAGTTTTACGACATGATTTCTCAGTTTCAAGTAATGTTAGCAACTCCGACTCTCTCTAATGCCAGGACAACAAGACACCAACTTAGCTCATGTTATATCGGCTCAACTCCTGATAACATCGAAGGTATTTTTGATGCTTACCAAGAGATGGCAATGCTTTCTAAATTTGGCGGCGGCATCGGTTGGGATTGGACTCAAGTTCGATCAATGGGTTCATATATAGATGGACACAAAAATGCTGCAGGCGGTACTGTTCCATTTCTAAAAATAACAAACGATATAGCTATTGCTGTTGATCAGCTAGGAACAAGAAAGGGAGCGATTGCTGTTTATCTTGAACCATGGCACATAGATGTAAATGACTTTTTAGACCTGAAGAAAAATTCCGGAGAAGAGCGCCGTCGTGCTCATGATCTGTTTCCTGCCATGTGGCTAAACGATCTGTTTATGCAAAGAGTTCAAGACGATGCGATATGGACACTTTTTGATCCTTATGATTGTGGAGACTTGGCTAAACTTCACGGCGAAGAATTCAATAAAAAATACAAAGAATATGAACAAGATGAATCTTTAATAAAAGAAAGACTTAAAGCGAAAGATTTGTGGAAAAAGATTTTAACTTCTTACTTTGAAACCGGCAGTCCATTTTTGTGTTTCAAAGATAATGCCAACAAAGCTAACCCGAATGATCATTATGGTGTTATCCGAAGTTCAAACCTTTGTACTGAAATCTTTCAAAATACAGAACCGAATCATTACAAAATAAAGTTCATTTTTGAAAACGGTGAGAGTGTTAGTTATGAAGAAGATGAGATTGTAAAAGTAGACAGCGGCCTAGAAAAACCTGCTAAAAAAGTTACGGCTCTCGACTCTCTTGGTGGAATGCCAATCTATGTGGTTGAAAAAGAAAAGGTCAATGGAGCTACTGCCGTTTGTAATCTTGCTTCTGTAAACCTATCTAGAATAAACACGAAAGAAGAGATAGACAGGATCGTTCCAATTGCTGTTCGTGCTTTAGATAATGTTATCGACTTAAACTTCTATCCTATAGAAAAAGTAAAGCGCACTAACATGAGAAGTCGTTCAATCGGTCTTGGTGTTATGGGTGAAGCGCAGATGTTAGCCGAACATGAAATAATGTGGGGAAGTCAAGAACACTTCGATAAAATAGATGAGGTTATGGAAGCTGTTAGTTTTAACACCATCTCTGCCTCTGCTGATATCGCTTTAGAAAAAGGAGCATATCCAGAATTTAATGGTTCAAAATGGAGCCGTGGAATTTTACCGATGGACCATGCTAATGCTGAAGTCAGAAATCTAGTTGACCGTGGCGGACTATTTGCTTCCAGCTATGAATGGGATGAACTCCGAAGCAAGATTAAAACTCAAGGGATGAGAAATGGATATTTAATGGCCATAGCACCAACAAGTTCTATCTCAATTCTTACGGGAACCACTCAAGCGATTGAGCCTGTATTCAAAAGAAAATGGTTTGAGGAAAATCTATCCGGACTTATCCCGGTTGTTGTTCCTAACCTTTCACCTGAGACATGGAGCTATTACACTCCTGCTTATGATTTGGATCAAAGAGTGCTAATCAAAGCTGCTGCAATTCGTCAAAAATGGATAGACCAAGGTCAGAGTCTAAATATCTTTATAACCCTTGATAAAGCAAGCGGTAAATACTTAAATGACATCTACATGTTGGCTTGGAAACTTGGACTCAAATCTACTTACTACCTTCGTTCACAATCGCCGGAAGTTGCAAATGATGTAGAAGACAGATCTATGGAGTGTGTCGGTTGTCAATAGGATATAGTATATGCATATGAGATTAAACAATAAGAAATTTTTGTGAAACCATTATTAGCAAATAACTTGAATTCTTTTTTAAAAAGATTTGATAGTTTTCGTAGTGGCGAGCTCCGTTCTATTGAAGTTATCTCTTCCTCAAACATTATAATTACCTTAGCAGTACAAGATGCTGCAAGAGGATTTGACTGGATTGGTATGAAGTTTGAATTTAATGAAGTCGAAGATGCAAAACTTCTAGAAGAGAGCAAACTTTCATTTGTTGATATGAGTGATGGAATAAGTATAATACATAATGACAACCATTTTGCTTTTGGCATTGGTGAGTGCCATAATATATCAAGCATTAAATCCTCTGCATGTTATATTATGAGTTCGAGCTTGAAATATCAAGAGGAATTGTTTTAATTTTAAAATGCACTAAATACTGAAAGTATAAAAATTTTTAGATTAGGAGATTATATGAGAGTTGTATGTCCACACTGTTTAAGTGTTAATAATATACCGCAAAGAGATTCTTACAAAAAAGCAAATTGCGGTAAATGTAAAAAATCATTACTGGATACAAAGCCGATAGAATTAAGTAATGCAAACTTTGATGAAGTTATAGTAAACAGTGACATACCTGTTGTAATAGATTTCTGGGCACCTTGGTGCGGACCATGTAAAATGATGGGGCCAAACTTTGAAAAGAGTGCTACTAAGTTTCCGCTGAAAATGCTATTTACAAAAGTCAATACTGAGAATGAACAAAATCTAGGTGCAAGATTTGGAATAAGAAGTATCCCGACTTTGATGGTATTTAAAAACGGTAAAGAAGTTCACCGAGTATCCGGCGCTTTAGATGAAGCGAATCTGACCAAACTTGTTTCGCAATTTGTTAGCTAACAAACTAACAAGAGTTAGAGAAAAAAAATTAATTTTTTTCTCTCTAACATAAATACTGCTTAACTTATTTTAAGCCTTGATATAAGAACAACAATAGTCAGTAACACTTTTAACTTTAATATCAAAAGCACTGTTTGCTTCAACTTCAAATGAACAAGGTGTTTTCATAGATACAAATTCATTACTATCAGGTAATTTTAATTCAAAATCACCTGAAAAAATCTCCATTATCTCTTTATCTGCTGTATTAAATGTATAATCACCCTCAAGCATAATTCCTAATGATTTTATTGTCCCATCCTGAAATTCAACTGTACGACTTGTTACTTTTCCATCATAATAGATATTGGCTTCTTTTACTATATTTACATTGTTAAATTTTGACATTGGTTACCTTTTTTTATAAAAATTATACCTTATTTTGATTGTTTAATCTCACTCTTTGTGAATGCGTTATAGCGACAGCCATGGCATCGGTTATATCTAGTGGCTTAATCTCTTTTTTTATATTTAAAAGTCTTTTAACCATAAATGCAACCTGTTCTTTTCCGGCTTTTGCTTTTCCGGTAAGAGCTTTCTTTACCTGAAGTGCTGTGTATTCATTAAACTGCCCAAATTCTTGAAGAAGTTTCAACATAATTGCACCACGAAACTGTGCTAGTTTTATTGTTGTGGCAGGATTATGTGCATAAAAAATATCTTCCATTGCAACTTCATCAATATTGTAGCTTTTAAATATATTGTCAAATGCTTCTACCATCTGAGGTATTTGAAATTGTAACTCTTCTGCTTTTATTTTGATAAGACCTGCTTCAACAAGTGAAATTTTTCCTTTTTCTAAAGATATGAGAGCATAGCCCATATTTCTGGTTCCCGGGTCAATTCCAAGTATAATCATTTTATTCCTATATCACATATAAATTTATTACAGATTATATACAAAGAAATTACTTATGACAAACAAATATAATCATTCACATGTGTACATGTTAGTTATTCACATATTTTTAACCATATTTTATGCAATTTATTGATATTATTCACATATAAATGATTAAAAAAGGTTTGTGCTTGAATATAGGTCAAGAAGTTCTACAACTACTAAAAGAAGAGATAACTGAAGTTGAATATAATAGATATATAAAGCAGTTGGTATATGACATAAAAAAATCAACAAGTGATTTGGGTGTATTTTATGCTCCTAACGCTTTAGTATGTAATTGGATTAAAAGTAAATATCGTGAAAAAATTTCACATCTTTTTGAGGTTAAGAGTGGTTCAAAAGTCACCATATCTATAACATTAAAAGACCATTTGAATATGAAAAAAACTAAAAAAATTATTGAGCAAAAAGTTCAACATTCACTTTTAAATCCATCTCATACATTTGACAATTTTATGGTTGGTGGATCCAATCAGTTTGCCTATGCAGCAGTGAAGAGTGTTAGTGAAAAAGCCGGCGAAGTTTATAATCCACTTTTTATTTATGGAGGAGTAGGACTGGGTAAAACACACCTTATGCAAGCAGCTGGAAATGTTTTTCAAAATCAGGGAAAAAATGTTATATATACTACTGTTGAACAATTTTTAAATGATTTTATAAGACATGTAAGAAACAAAACAATGGAAAGATTTCAAGAAAAATATCGTAAATGTGATGTTCTTCTTATTGATGATATTCAATTTTTAAGTAACAAAGAAGGTATTCAAGAAGAATTTTTTCATACTTTTGAAGCACTCAAAGGTGCTGGAAAACAGATACTTTTAACAGCAGATAAACACCCTAAAAAAATTGGCGGACTTGAAAAAAGACTTCAAAGCCGTTTTGAATGGGGACTTGTTGCAGATATTCAACCTCCGGAGCTTGAAACAAAAATAGCTATTATAGAAAATAAATGTGAATTAAATAAAGTAAAACTCTCTAAAGACATTGTAAATTATATAGCAACAGTAATAGACAGTAATGTTCGTGAAATAGAAGGAATACTTTCTAAGCTTCATGCTTATTCACAACTTATGCATGTAGACATAGATTTGGCATTTACAAAAAATGTATTAAAAGATCAGCTTCAAGAAAATCGAGCAAATTTAACTCTTGATATCATCACACAAAGTGTTGCAAAAGACTTAAATATTAAACCAAGTGAAATCCGCTCAAAAGGCAGAAGTAAAAATTTAGTTTACGCTAGAAGAATTGCTATCTATATATGCCGTGAATTAACTACAAGCACTATGCCTCAATTAGCCCAGTACTTTGGCATGAATGATCATACCGCAATCAGTCACACCATAAAAAGAATTAATGAATTAATTATTAATGACGAAGATTTTAAAGTGAAGATTGAAGAATTAACAAATAAAATAACTTCATCTTCTTAAAAAAGCAAAAAAAAGATATAATTATCAAAGTGAATATATGTGAAAAGAGTTGTATAGGTTCATCACATCTGAACCACTCTTAAATTGGGGTTACAAGCGTGATATTCACAATATTACATACCCCTACTACTACATACTAAAATTATATAAAATATATAGGAAATTTACATGAAAATAACAGTCTCTAAATCAATAATTGAAAACATGCTTATTCATGCTCAACCGTTTTTAGAAAAAAAAGATACTTCACAAATTACATCTCATGTTTATTTAAATGCATCAAACTCTAAATTAACAATAAAAGCCACAGATAATGAAATAGGCTTACTGATGTCCACAAAAAATATAAATATTCAAGAAGATGGAAATGTAACTGCTAACGGTAAGAAAATTTTAGACATAGTTAAAATTTTAAAAGATGGAAATATTAATTTAGAAGTTAAAAAAGATGTATTATATATTTCACAATCACACTCTAAATTTAAACTACCTACATTTGCATATAATGAATTTCCAGAATTTCCAAGTTATGAAGGTAAACCTAGAATATCAATTAACTCCAATTCTTTAATAGATTCATTAAAAAAAATAACCCCTTCAATTGATACAAATAATCCTAAATTTGAGTTAAATGGAGCATTAATTGATATTAAAAAAGATAGTATTAATTTTGCATCAACAGATACAAGGAGATTAGCCGTTGTTAATGTTGAAAATCAAAGTTCCACAGAAATTTCAATTATTCTTCCAAAAAAAGCAATAGTTGAAATTCAAAAACTATTTTTTAATGACATAGAACTATATTATGATGAAACAAATCTTATTATTCATTCAGACCAATATACATTTTTCACAAAACTTATAAATGGAAAGTTTCCTGAATATTCCAGAATTATCCCTAAAGAAATATCTAAAAATCTAGTATTGCCAAAGGCAATAATGATAGATTCAATAAAACAAATAACAACCATTTCAACAGATGTTAAAATTACTTTTTTAAATGATTCTATAACTTTTGAATCATTGAGTGATGATAATATTGAAGCAAAAACAGAAATAAATTTTAATACAGGTTTTTCAGAACCCTTCACAATTGCAATTAACAGCAGATATTTACTTGATTTTTTAAACAGTATTAATAGTTCTGAATTTAATATTGGATTAAATGAAGGAAATTTACCTTTTATTTTAAGTGATAATAATTTTAAAACTATTGTAATGCCTATTGTTATTTAAATAATAATAGCACTATATTTTACAGTGCTATTAAACTTTAACTACCTCAAATCCCTCATAAAACTTTCTTTTAGATAAATTTAGATAAAATAACTTTAATTATGCCCAAAGGGCAACGGAGTGTTAAATGGAAAATTACGGTGCTAGTAATATTAAAGTTCTTAAAGGTTTAGAAGCTGTTAGAAAAAGACCTGGTATGTATATTGGTGATACTGGTCATCGCGGTCTTCATCATCTAGTATATGAAGTTGTAGATAACTCTATAGATGAAGCTATGGCAGGTCATTGTGATACAATAACTGTAACTTTAACTAAAAACAACACTTGTAAAGTAACTGATAATGGGCGAGGGATTCCAACTGATTTACACCCAACTGAAGGTATAAGTGCTGCAACTGTGGTTTTAACAGTTCTTCATGCCGGAGGTAAATTCGATAAAGATACTTATAAAGTCTCAGGTGGACTTCACGGAGTTGGTGTATCTGTAGTAAATGCTCTTTCATCTGATTTGCATATGACTATTTATCGTGAAGGTGAAATTTTTGAACAAAATTTTAAAAGAGGTATTCCTCAAGAAGTTTTAGCTATAACTGGCACCACAAGAAAAACAGGTACAACTATAGAATTTAGTGCTGATCCAAGCATTTTTACCGATACGATTACATTTGAATATGAATATTTAGCTAAAAGATTTAAAGAATTAGCATACCTAAATCCATTTATAACAATTAAATTTATAGATGAAAGAACAAATGTAAAAGAGGAATATCACTTTGAGGGTGGTATTGCCCAGTATGTTTCTGATATGAATAAAAAAGCTATAGTTGCACAAGTTTATTCATTTACAGCAAAAATTGAAGATATAGAATTTGATATAGCACTTATGTATAATGACTCTTATGAAGAAAAACTTGCATCTTTTGTAAACAATATTCGAACGCCAAACGGAGGTACACATGAAGCTGGATTTAGAGCTGGTCTAACTCGTGTAATTTCAAATTATAATTCACAAAATGGTGCAGCAAAAGAAAAAGATACAAAGATAAGTGGTGAAGATGCAAGTGAAGGTTTAATTGCTATTGTTTCTGCCAGAGTTCCTGAACCGCAATTTGAAGGTCAAACAAAAGGCAAACTTGGAAATACTTATGTAAGACCACTAGTACAAAAACAAACTTACGAACTTCTTTCGAAATACTTTGAAGAAAATCCTTTAGAAGCAAAAGCTATTGTTTCAAAATCACTTATGGCTGCACGTGGGCGTGAAGCTGCTAAAAAAGCAAGAGAACTTACTCGTAGAAAAGATTCCATGAGTGTTGGAACGCTTCCAGGTAAACTTGCAGATTGTCAAAGTAAAGATGCAAGTATATGTGAACTTTATCTAGTGGAAGGGGATTCTGCAGGCGGTTCCGCAAAAATGGGTCGTGATAGAGTATTTCAAGCTATTTTACCTTTAAAGGGTAAGATTTTAAATGTTGAGAAGGCTAGACTTGACAAAATTTTAAAATCTGAAGAAATTACAAATATGATTACAGCAATGGGCTGTGGGATTGGTGAAGAATATAAAGAAGAAAAACTTCGTTATCATAAACTTATTATTATGACCGATGCGGATGTTGATGGTTCACACATTCAAACACTTCTTCTTACTTTCTTCTTTCGTCATTTTCGTCATGTTGTTGAAAAAGGATATCTATATTTAGCTCAACCACCACTTTACCGTTATAAAAAAGGTAAAAAAGAGATTTACTTTAAAGATGACCGTCAGATGAACGACTTCTTAATTGAGAATGGAATTGAATCTTTAGAGATAGATACTGTAGGTAGCAATGATTTAGTTTCATACTTTAGAATGGTTGACCACTATGCCGGATCACTAGGAGCGTTAGAACGCCGTTATTCTTTAGTTAATCTGATAAGATATTTTATAGAAAATCCTGATATCATCGGACTTGACATGGCTTCAATGTATGTAGAAATTGAGAAATATTTAATTTCTATAAATAACAATATTCTAACGAAATCAATAACCGAAGATTCTATACATTTATTTGTTCAAACAGAGGGCGGGATGGAAGAGTTGCTCATAGATGATGACTTGTTTGCTGCACCACATTTCAGTGAAGCTGATTTTGTTTACAGAAAGATTCAAGAATGGAATATTCATTTTGAAGATGACATCATAAAGGTACTTGAGAGTGTAAAAGATTACGCAAAAAAAGGTGCATACATTCAACGATATAAAGGTCTTGGTGAAATGAATCCTGACCAACTGTGGGAGACTACAATGACACCTGAAAACCGTGTTTTACTTCAAGTTACTATCGAAGATGCTGAAGTTGCATCTGATGCATTTACACTGTTTATGGGTGATGAAGTTGAACCTCGCCGTAATTATATAGAAACACATGCGAAAGATGTTAAGCATTTAGATGTATAAACTTAAATGCTGCTACCACAAAAAAAAGAGAGAGAATACCGTTTTAAGTTAGCACTTAGAATGGGACTTCCCATTTTTGCTTTAGTTCTTGCTCTTATTTCAAATACTCTTATTACTACTTATGAAAGTTTAAATAGTGCCTTTTATTTTGAAGCTATTGTGCTTTTAGCTTTTAGTATCTATTTTATTTTTTATATCATATATAGTGGTTTCAATGTAAGAATCACAGAAGAAGTCACAAAAACATTTACAAGAGAATATCTGTATGAATATCTTCAAAAAGAGATTAGAAAAAATAAAGATATGACGCTGATGCTTATTAGCATAGATAATCTTGATGATATTAATAATCTTTATGGTATAAAAAATGGAGATAAAGTTCTTTATAAAGTCGCCATCTGGATTGAGGAATATTTAACAGATAAAAATATACATAATTTTCCAATAGGTCACATAAAAGGCGGAGATTTTATTATAGGTTTAGTTGGAGATAAAAGCAAATATAAACCTATTTTAGATTTGCTGTGTCTGAAAAGTGATGATTTTAAAGTTGATACAATAGAAGTTAAAATATCAGCTGCCATAAATGACACTTCTTTTTCAAATCAAATAGAATATCTCGTAGAAAATTTATTTGAATTACAAAATGAAAATAAGAATTTAAAATCATCCTCGAAAGACGAAGAAATAAATCCAAATGAGTTAGAATCATTCATAATAAAAGCAATAAAAGATAAAAATTTTATATTAAGTACACAAGATGTTTTTGAAAAAGATAAGCTTGTCATTAAAGAATGCTTTGTAAAATTAAAAACACCACAAAATAAAATACTTCATCAAAAAAACTATATGAAAGTTGTGAATAGACTTGGGCTTATGCTTGATTATGACCTAATGGTTTTAGAAGAAAGCATAAGAAATTGCATTCACACATGTGAAGAAATAATCGCAGTTACTATTTCTCCAACTTCATTAAGAAATCATCAGTTTTTATCAAAAGTAAAAGAATTATTGCATAATAATCAAAATATAAAGAATAGGCTTATGTTTATTCTCTGGGAAACAGAATATTATTCACATATTAATAAATATAATGCCATATTAAAAATATTACGAGGTATGGGAGTTTTGATAGCGATAGACAGGCTTGGTGCTATTCACACAAGTTTTTTATATTTAAGAGATTTAGAGATAGATGTTGTTAGGTTTGATTCTTTTTATGTAAAAGAGATTACAAAAAGAGATTACGAAAGTATAATAGATGGTTTTAATGTTATGGCACATAACAAAAACATGAAAACCTGGATAAAAATGCTTGAAGAAGAAGAAATAAAAGCATTGACAGAAAAGATAGGGATTGATTATTTACAAGGTAAATATTTAGCACCTTTAGAAAAAATTTATGAGAGTTGAGGATTAAAATGAAGTACGGTGAAAAAATTGTTAACGAGTTTGATGTAGAAAAAGATTTGGAAATATGGCCAAATGAACATAAAAGAAATTATTTAATTAAAATGACCCTACCTGAATTTTCTTGTCTTTGCCCTAGAAGCGGTTATCCGGATTATGCAACTATATATTTAGAATATACACCGGATGAGTGGGTTGTTGAGCTAAAAGCTATTAAACTCTACATAAATGCATTTCGTGATAGACATATCTCCCATGAAAATTCTGCAAATGAGATATATGAGGTGTTGGAGAGAAAGTTAAAGCCAAAATATATGAAAATTGTAGCGGATTACAATCCAAGAGGAAATGTGCATACAGTTATAGAGATAGATAGCTCAAAGCTTTAATTGTTTGAAAAATTAGTGCTACTGTATTTCTTTGGGCAGATATTTTTCTAACCACACTAATGCCTGAGAATAAGAGGTGAATTCACCTCTCATCTGAGCTTCATAGGCTTTATTTAAAATAATTGTGAATTCTTTTGATGGCTTTATCTTATATTTTGATGAAGTTTGCAATGTCAAGATATCTCTTCCCCTCAATATTGGAGTCATTTTTTTATTTAATATATTTAATTCTATTGCTCTTTTTTTTACAGCAATTTCTATATTATTGTTTCTCGAAAAATGAATAGCCTTGCTTAAAAGCAGAACTTCATTAATGTTTACTTTTGCAGCTAGTTTATAAAGCTGTAAATCTTTTAGCCCACTTGCATATATATAATCAATTGATGGATAATTATCAATTAAAATGAGAACTCTGGTTAAAATCTCTTTCTCGTCCGTAAGTCTTTTTATAAAATTTGTTATTTGAGCAGCATCAAAATTATAACAAATTGATGCGAGCATTAAAACAATGTTAGTTTTTTCATCATAGGCGAGCAGGCTTCTCATTTTATCCATTGCGGATAACAGTAAATTAAAATTTTCTTTATTTATTGTTTGTAGATCAGAAAAATATTTAAAAGCTCCAAGCTTTTTTAGTAATCTAAAACCAATTGACGGCTTTTTTGATTTTAAGAGAAGTTTTTTTATTTCCTGAAAAATTCTATCTTTTGAGAGCTCGTCTAGCATATTGTTTTTTATCATATCTTTAGCGAGAATTAAAAGGGGCTTATCAATTGTTAAATTGAATCTTGCACAAAATTGTACAGCTCTTAAAACTCTCAGCGGGTCATCAATAAAAGTTTTCTCATTAACAGCTCTTAGAACTTGATTTTTTAAATCTTCTATACCATTAAATGGGTCTAAAATTTTTTTCTCTGCAACATCAAAACCAATTGCATTGATAGTAAAGTCTCTTCTTGATGTTGCACTAAAAAAGTCTAAATCCGGATCAATTTTAATATCAAAGCCCTGATGTCCAATAGTAGTTTTACTATCAACTCTGGGTAAAGTAAAATCAAGCTCCATATCCTGAAAAGTTAATTTACAAACACCAAAGCTTCTGCCAACCTTATTAACGGAACCAAATTCTTGCAAAATTATTTCTAAGTTTGAGAATGAAGAAATGTTGTAGACCTCAATATCTATATCTTTGCTAGGAATATTTAGTAAATAATCTCTAATAAATCCACCAATTATTATAGGCTTAGCACCGCAATATAGTAATTTATCAAATATAATATTTAATTTACTTGGATATTTAATCATCAATTACTTTTTTATCTATAGAATTTTTTTGAGCTTTCTCTCTTGTTTATAAGTATATCACTACTTTAACGAATATATAACTTTTATTTGGGTATAATCCCGAAAATTTTTACCCTCAGTTTCATAAAATATAAGAAACAAAATAAAGGAAGCCTCGTGCAAAAAATAAGAAATATTGCAGTTATCGCCCACGTTGACCATGGTAAGACTACATTAGTTGATGGATTATTAGAACAATCGGGAACATATGGTTCTCATGAACAACATGACGAAAGAGCTATGGATAGTAATGATTTAGAAAAAGAGCGTGGTATTACGATTCTTTCTAAAAATACAGCTATTCGCTATAAAGATTATAAGATTAACATTATTGACACTCCGGGTCACGCTGACTTTGGTGGAGAAGTTGAACGTGTTCTTAAGATGGTTGATGGCGTTTTGGTTCTTGTTGATGCTTACGAGGGTGTTATGCCTCAAACTAAGTTTGTTGTTAAGAAGATGTTGGCGCTTGGTAAAAAACCAATTGTTGTTATCAATAAAATTGACAAACCTTCTGCTGACCCTGAGCGTGTTGTAGATGAGATGTTTGACCTTTTTGCAGCTATGGGTGCAACTGATGATCAACAAGACTTCCCGATTATCTATGCAGCAGCTCGTGATGGTATAGCTAAGCTTAATATGTCTGATCCTGATGGGGGCTTCGAATGTATATTTGAAACAATTTTAAATAGCATTCCTGAGCCGGAAGGTGATAGAGAAAATTCAACTCAAGCTCAGGTATTTACACTTGACTACGATAACTATGTTGGTAAAATCGGCATCTCCCGTATTTTTAACGGTGTTATCAGAAAAGGTGACAACATTATGCTTGCAAAAGCTGATGGAGAACTTGTAAAAGGTAAAATCAGTAAACTTATTGGTTTCCACGGGCTTAACCGTATGGAAATCCAAGAAGCCGAAGCAGGAGATATCGTTGCATTTGCCGGTTTAGAAACTGTGGACGTTGGTGATACTGTCTGTGATCCTAAAAATCCTATGCCACTTGATCCTATGCACATCGAAGAGCCAACACTTACGGTTGTATTTTCTGTAAATGATTCTCCTCTCGCCGGTCAAGAAGGAAAGCACGTAACTTCAAACAAACTAAAAGAGCGTTTAGAGTTTGAAATGACAACGAATGTTGCTATGAAACTTGAAGTAGTTGGTGAGGGTAAGTTTAAAGTTTCAGGTCGTGGTGAGCTTCAGATTACTATTTTGGCTGAAAATATGCGTCGTGAAAACTTTGAGTTTGGTGTTTCCCGCCCAGAAGTTATCGTTAGAGAAATTGAAGGTGTTAAATGTGAACCATTTGAACATTTAGTGATTGATGTTCCTGAAAACTTAAGCGGTGCAGTTATTGAAAAACTTGGTAAAAGAAAAGCAGAGATGAAAGCAATGGTTCCAATGGGACAAGGCTTTCAAAGAATCGAGTTTGAAATTCCGGCTCGTGCACTTATCGGATTCCGTGGACAGTTTTTAACAGATACTAAGGGTGAAGGTATCATGAATCATTCTTTCTTGGATTTCCGTCCATTCTCTGGTACGGTTGAATCAAGAACTTACGGTGCACTTGTATCTATGGAAAATGGTTCTACTTTAGCATTTTCACTATTCAATATTCAAGACCGTGGTGTTCTTTTTATAGGACCACAAACTCAAGTATACGAAGGTATGATTGTTGGTGAGCATTCTCGTTCAAATGATTTAGTTGTTAATGCTATAAAAGGTAAAGCTCAGTCAAATGTTCGTTCATCTGGTGCTGATGAAGCTATAAAACTTATTCCATTCCGTAATATGTCACTAGAGCGTGCTTTAGAGTGGATTGAAGATGATGAGCTTCTTGAAGTAACTCCTAAATCTATCCGTATCCGTAAAAAATTCTTGACAGAATCAGAAAGAAAAAGATACTCTCGTAAATAATACTCCTTTTTACTTCCCACATGTGCCCTAGAAGATGAAGGGCACATGTAAATCATACTTTTAACCTTATAAAATGATTTTATTAAGCTAATATGATATAATCTGTACAAAAAACTTAGGAGATAAAAATGGATGGATTTCTTTATCCGGCTAGTTTAATTCTGATAGTCCTATTGGCTTTTACATTTTATAGAAATAATAATACTATATTGATGGGTTTGGTCTTAGTAATTGGAGTCTATATTGTATTTTCTCATGAGACTGGACATACTGCAACAGAGTTTAGAAATGATGTGATAGACTCCCTTGATCAATCAGCTAGGGATTTTAGTGCGACACATGGTGCTGAGGGTTATGATGCCGATAAAGCAAAAAAGGCTGTTAAGTAAGAAATTTATTCCCATAATGCAAGTTATCTTCACATGTTATGGGGCATGTGAAGATTGATTTAGCTTTTATCGTGAAGAATATCATCAAGTGACTTAAAGACTTCATCACTTCCTTTTTCCATCTCTTCAAATGCTTTAACAAGTGAATTTACATCAATATTCTCTTGCGTCATCAGGTCAAAAACTTTATGCGTTCCGTTATGAACTATTGCATGTGGAGCTTCTAGTTTAGAATAATTTGGAGTTTTTGAAAAACTTTCTTTCCCATCACCTTCATAATACCATTTGCCTAAGCGGCAGTTATGATGGTCTACAAATTTTAATTGTTCTTCTTTTGTTATTGCTGAATAGTAGGTGTTAACCTTCCACAAAATATGATCAAGTTTGGCCAAAGACATAAAAACACGGTCATTAGTAAATCCCATTCCTTCAAATGAGTGTCTCATATTGGCAGAATCTTCCTCTAAGCAATCGTAGATTACATGGACTAACTCATTTGAACTTGTTATTCCCTCTTGTATATCTTTAAATTGTTCAGACATACTGTCTACATCTTGTTTCATCGACTGCAAAGAGATATTTATTTCGCTTACTGCTTTATCAGTTCTATCTGCAAGTTTTCTTACTTCATCTGCAACGACTGCAAATCCACGCCCATGTTCACCTGCCCGAGCAGCTTCAATAGCCGCATTTAAAGCAAGTAGGTTTGTTTGGTCAGATATATCTTTTATGAGTGACAATATATTTGATATGTCATCTGTCCGTTGTGAAAGCCCAGTAACGGTATGCATAGAGTTTTCAGATAATTCATTCAGGTTATCCAAGGTAGTGACAATTCTATTCGCTTTTTCGCCAATCCTGCTTATGCTTTCAACTTGTTCATTTGTTTTGTGTAAACTGTCTTTAGCGGCGGCAACTGATTCAGCCATATTGCTTTGAATATCTACTATGTTCGATTTAAGATGCTTGTTTTGCATCTTCATTAATATTTCAGATTTATTCTCTTTGGGCATAGAAGCATAGTGGTGTAGTTTAGATTCTAATTCAATTATCCTCTGATGTAAATTATCATTACTCTCCAATAACTCTTCGTTATGTTCTTTTAGTTTGTTGTATTCAGTCAGTTTGACGCTTGAACTTCCAAATATGCCCATAATAATTCCTTTGCATGTATAACTAAATATAATTTTCAGCTAGATTTTATCTAACTAATTATAAACAGAACATTAAAGCTTTAATGTTTAGATGATATAATCACAAACTATAAATTTAGGAGTGAGTTATGAAAAGAAAAAAAATCTATAATCCAGATTCAGCTGAAACAGTAAACGATAGAAAAGTATTTGGCGGCAATCCGACGGGTATTTTTGAGTTAAACAATATAAAATATCAGTGGGCCTATAATCTTTGGGAGGTGATGTTAAATAATACATGGTTTCCAAAAGAGGTAGATATGACAAGAGATGTGAATGATTATAAGAATCTTACAGAAGCTGAAAAAAAAGCTTACGACAAAGCACTCTCTCAACTGATTTTTATGGATTCACTGCAGACAAATAACATAATAGATAACATTAATCCTTACATAACTGCTCCTGAGATTAATCTTATATTGGTCCGTCAGTCATTTGAAGAGGCGCTTCATTCTCAAAGTTATGCCGTTATGGTTGATAGTATTTCTCAAAATTCTGCAGAGATTTATGATCTTTGGCGTAGAGATATGATGCTAAAGCATAAAAACGATGCCATTGCTGCTGTTTATACGGAGCTATCAACTAACCCAAGTGAACACAATTTAGTCAAGGCATTTTTTGCAAACCAGATTTTGGAAGG
>CALCGG010000139.1 GCA_937900945.1 uncultured Sulfurimonas sp.
TCCCAATCATATCTCCCATGGCGGCTTGACGGGACTGAGCAAGCATCATTTCCTCTCTTTCGTGCATTGTTGTTATGTCTGTAGCTGAATAAATAATCAGCCTTTTATCGTTGTAAATATTTCCAAGAGGAGCCAAAGAGCGTATCCATATCAACTCTTTAGCATTTTTTGAAATAACTTTTATCTGTCCTACATCTACACTCACATTATCTCTAAAAATATTTTCTATCATCTCTTTATCCATAAGATTTTTAACGCCCACTACATTTTCATTCCATTTTTTAATAGTAGGTATATCTTTTAAAGTATATCCGCTCAACCCGCTAAATGCTTCATTTATCATAATCACAGTACCGTCTTCAGCATAAATCATGATAGGATTAGGAGCAAAACGGATAATATTTTCAAACTCATTCTTTTTAGCTTCTAACTCAAACATAAGCATTTTTATCTGTGAAATATCTTGGACAATTGAGATAAGATAAG
The DNA here is from genome assembly GCA_937900945.1 of uncultured Sulfurimonas sp. Classification (GTDB taxonomy): domain Bacteria; phylum Campylobacterota; class Campylobacteria; order Campylobacterales; family Sulfurimonadaceae; genus Sulfurimonas. Next base: position 487 of record CALCGG010000139.1, read on the forward strand.
GTGGCTTGTTGAAATTGTCTCGCATGACAATAACAGAGATATTAATCCAAACTATATCTCCATTTTTACGAATATATCGCTTTTCCATACGGTACGAATTTATCGTTCCTTCCAAAATCTGATTTACATATTTTAAATCCTGTTCTAGATCATCTTTATGTGTAATATCTTGAAATGTTAGCTTCAGTAATTCCTCTTTTGTATAACCGACCAGTCTGCACAAATAATCATTCACATCAAGCCATGAGCCGTCAAGCCCTATATGTGCGATTCCAACGTGTGCAGCTTTAAATGTCTGTTTATATTTTTCATTCACTTCTTGAAGTTCACTTAATAAAGATTCTTCTTTTGTTATATCCATTCCGGTTGTAATCAGCCCGATAACCTTCCCGTTTTCATCTTTATACTTGGCATTGTTCCATGAAATCAAATGCTCATTTTTGTTTATGTCATAGATTTTATTTACATGGTGTGAGATATTTACCGTTTTGTCATTTATTATAGTATTGAATACTTCCCTAACCTCAGGTTCGATTTTTGTATCGATAAAATTATCAAACATATCAAGCCCAATGATTTCATCTTTGCTTAAACCAATCAGCTTAGCTCCTGCTTCATTAATATTGACTATCTTTGCGTCTCTGCCCAAAATAATAATAAGCAATCCGGAGATATCCAAATATCCAAGCATTTGTTCATGTTCCCTTTTTACTTTTACTTCAAGCTCTTTTTTCTCACTGATATCATGAAAATTTACAACGACGCCGGTTATTTTTCCATCTTCTATAATAGGACTTCGCACTAATTCTACAGGAAATGAAGTTCCATCTTTGCGCCAAAAAAGGTCTTCTTCTCTTTGTGACTTTCCTTCATGGAATACACTAAGTATGTGACATTCACTTTCTGGGTAGTGTAATCCATCTGGCTTTGTATGATGCCATATACTATGGCTCTCTTTTCCTATGAGATACTCAGCAGAATAGCCAAGCATTTGTGCAGCCTTATTATTTACAAAAGTATGACGGGCATTTAAGTCTAAACCAAGTATTCCATCCATAGATGATTCCAACATAAGTAATAGTTTATTTTGAAGTTCTTTGTTTGATGAAAGCGATACCTGCAGCTCTTCATTTGAAGACTGCAATTCTCCATTTGAAGTTTCCAGCTCTGCAACTTGTGAAGAAAGCGTAGAAATAACTGTGCTTTCACTAAAGGTTGGCATAGTTTTGCCATCTAAAATAAGTTCTTTTGGCTCAATTTCTACAAATGTTATCAGTACCATTGATTTTTGTGTTGGAATACGAAAAGGTTGAGCAACTATTTGAACAAAGATTTCATCTCTAGAAGATTCAAGTTGAATAAAATTAGTTGTTTCTTTCATATTTGAGAGTAACACTTTTTTTACAATCATCCTTGTATCATAATGCAAAGATTTATCAAGATTGTCAAAAAGATTTAAGCTAACAACACCATCAGAAAAATGTAAGTAAGGAATATTTCCTTTTTTATAAACTATATTGAAATCAGCATCGACTATTAAACTGCCATTGCTAAAATAATCAAATAAGTCTTCTTGAAGGTGTTTTTCTATCTCTTGTGGGTTGATTGCTTTTTTCATCTTTTGCTCTCCAGATCTTGATATTTTTCTTTTATATCTGCTTGTCACATGTAATGGAAACTTTACTTAACATTCTTCATCTTTTTTCTGAATTA
>CALCGG010000140.1 GCA_937900945.1 uncultured Sulfurimonas sp.
GGACGGAATAAGGATTTTGGAAAAGTTGTCTTGACATATTGGGGTGGCATAATCATTATATTTATTGATTTCTTAAAATAGATTTAATTTATAATAACATTATATTATTTGAAGTTTTATGGGAGATTTGGTAATTAATTTATAACAACTATTAAAACTGATGTTAGTAGGATTTGGTATTAAATCTGTGTTAGACCACAACATTTTCCATTTGAAGCATTAATTCAACACTTCTTTCCAATCCACTCTTATTCATCATTGCTTTTACTTTAGGACCTTTAAAATCAAAACCATCAGTTAACTTAATCTTTTTTATATTTCTTTCACCTTCAAAAACTTTTTTCCAGCTGTTGGAGTCTGCCGTTATTTCGAACTCTACATTATCGTATTGGTCTTCAGTACCAAAAGTTGCGCATATACCTTTTTCCACTTCTATAACAATCGGTTCTAAATCTTTTCTGTCACTGATAGAATATTTAAAAACAGAGCTGAATTTTCTCAGCTTTTTAGTAACTTCTTCATCATTGTTCCAAGCCTCTGTATAAGCAGCTGCCCATTCTGGTGTCATCAATTGCATAGTCATCCTTTTTATTTGTTAGATTCTTTCAGTGCCTGTTCTCTGGCTTTGTCTTTTTTACTTTTTCCCTTACCTTTTACCGGTGCTTGACCTTTTACTTTTAAAGGAGCTTCTCCTTTTATCTCAAAACCTGCTATCTGTTCAAAATCAATATTCACTTTACAACGCTTTTCAATTATAGAAAAATGTTCCTTGTCTTCATGTGAGATGAATGACACTGCTATTCCGGATTTACCGGCTCTGGCTGTTCTTCCTATACGGTGGATGTAATCGGTAGGAGATCTAGGCAGGTCAAAGTTTACAACACATGTGATATCATCAATATCCAAACCCCTTGCAGCTATATCAGTCGCAAAAAGAATCCGTATTTTTTTAGTTTTGAACTCTTCTAGTGTAAAGTTTCGTTCTTCTTGTGTAAGGTCACCGTGAAAAGACTCCGCACTGAAGCCATACTTTTTAAACTTATCTGCTATGTTGTCTGTAGCTCTTTTGTTTGCCATAAACACTAAAACCTGCTCCCATTTTTCACGCTCTAACAAATGCCGAAGGAGTGGACCGCGGTTTTCACGATTTACTTCTATGGCTCGTTGAGATACACTTTCTACAGTCGGCTCTTCATTTTCAATCTTTACTTCAATTGGATCTGTTGTAATCTTTGAAGCAATGGATAGAATCTTAGGCGGATATGTGGCGGAAAAGAGCAAGTTTTGTCTTTTAGCAGGAATCTCTTGAAGTATAAGTTCAAGTTCCTCTGCAAATCCAAGATTAAGCATCTTATCCGCTTCATCAAGGACAAAAAACTCTACATGTGAGAGATTCATCTGCTTCTTACTCACAACGTCCAGTAACCTGCCTGACGTTGCAACCAAAATATCACATCCTTGCTGGATAGCATACAATTGATCGCCGATGTTTTCTCCTCCGATAACACTGACCACTTTGAGCTTTTTAGGTAAAAATTCTCCAAAAGTATCAAAAGTTTGTGCAACCTGAAGAGTCAGCTCTCGAGTAGGAGTTAAAACAAGCACTTTTATCTTAGCTTTACCCTCTGTTTTATTTTGTATGAAGTGTTCCAAAATCGGTAAAACGAAACTGGCACTCTTGCCGCTTCCCGTCTGAGCGCTCGCCATAACATCTTTACCTGAAAGCACAAGAGGAATCACCTTTTCTTGGATAGGGGTGGGTGTTAAAAAACGATTTTTTTGAAGTGCTTTTTGGATTTGAGATGAAAGTTTTAGTTGAGAAAAAGACATTTTATTCCTAGTGCCATTGTGTTGAAATTAATTTTTAATGAATTATAGCTTATATTCTACTTAAACGTTTATACAAAAATAAAAACACCAAAAATAAAATTAACAAATGATAGGCGATGTTAAAAAGAACATGTACACATTTTGTACCAAGCCTATTAAAATGAATCCTATCGCAACTATGCCCATGCCAATCATGTAGATTGTTTTAAAATCAAAGTGTTTTTTCAATTTTGCAAAACTTATGGCACCTAAGGCATTAAAAACAAATGCTGTTGAGATGATTTCACCAGTCAATGTACCGCTTGCATGAAAAACATTGACAATCAAAAATGGCATTTGAGTCGGTAAAATATAAAAAATTACCATGAGTAAAAAAGCTAACATGTAGATAGGCAAAAGATTGTGCGTCACCGCTTCTATTTGTTCAGGAACAAGGCTGTCTTTTTGAATTAAGAATTTTGCCACAAAAACAATAATCAAAAATCCGACTAAGTATATTCCAAAAGGATATCTCCAGTTCATGTCAGACAAAAAACCTCCGCCTACAAGAAAGAAAACTCCGCCTAAAGCCATAAAGGCGCTTTGAATCCCCATAAATTTATGTCTTGCCTCATCTTTAAAATAATCGCCGACTAAAGAAGTTGATACTATCATTAAAACAGCTATAGCAATTCCAAACAAAAACCTTGAAACTAAAAGTCCATAGATACTTTCTAAATACAGCCCTGCACTTCCAAAACTAGAAAAAAATACCAAAGCAACTATGGCAGAGTTTTTTTTACCAAATCTATTCACTACATGTCCCAAAAATGGTGCAAGAAAAGCTATCGCTAAAGATGGTAAAGTTATCATGAGCCTTGAGAGAAACTCTATGTTTTGTACATCTTTAAAGACATGACTAAGCAATGGCAGTGATGTCACGATGGCAACATTGGACATCATAATCATCATGGACATGAGCAGGAGTGTGAATTTTGTTGAGTTTTTTATCTTAGTCATTTGTTAATTATCAATACTTTTGTATTCATATTGAAATATTTTAAACCTTTTAATTACTTTTAATCTTTACTTTTTAAAAGTCTTACATTAAAACATACACCTTTATCTGTATTGAATACTTCTAAACTGCCGTGAAGATGGTCCTCAACAATCATTTTACTCATATAAAGACCAAGTCCGGTTCCAGTTTTTTCATCTTTAGTTGTGAAATACGGGTCAAAGATTTTTGAAATAACACCATCTTTAATCCCTCCGCCGTTATCACATATCTTTGTATTTACATAGTTTTCATCTTCATAAATATTTACTTCAATACTGGCATCTTTTATCTTGTTTAACAATAATGCATCTTTAGCATTATTTATAATATTGACAAAGACCTGCATAAGCTCACGTGAGTATGCATTTACTTCCACTTCCGACTTATTAAAAATCTTAAACTCAATATTATGATTGACAAGGCTATCTTTAATCATTGCATATGTTTCATTTAAGATGCTTTCCAAATTAACTTTTGAAACATTTTTGTCAGGTTTGAAAAAATTTCTAAAATCATCTATAGTTTTGGATAAATGCTCGGTTTGGTTAAGAATATCTCTAGAGTACTTTTCTGCATCGCTAGGTTTAAAATCTTCAAATGCCAAATCAAGTAAGATATTATTTGCTACCATGGAAATAATATTAAGAGGCTGTCTCCATTGATGAGCAATCATTCCTATCATCTCACCCATAGCAGCATGGCGGGATTGCACAATCATCAGTTCATCTTTTTTCTTTAATTCGGTTATGTCCATAGCGGCAGAGATAACTGTACGCTTGGAGTCCATTAATCCCATTGGAGCAGAACTGAATTGCCAAATAAGTGTACTACCATTTTTTGTAAGAATGGGATATTCATCACCGATTATTTTTTTGTCTATACTATAAAGTGTATCAATATATTCTTTTACTATTGTCCCTTTTTCACCGAAAGCTTTTTGGGTCCATTTCTCAATCGTGTCAATATCTTCATAGCTATATTCGGTCAGTTTTTCCCACGCTTTATTTATAAGTAGAACTTTCCCATCTTCATTATGCAGCATGATTGGATTTGGTGCTTCTTGTATTATTGTCTCGAGTTCTTTTTTCTTTTGTTCCAATTGTAAAAGAGTATTTTGCTGTTGTGTAATATCATTCGCTACAGCTAAAATATATTTTTCATTATCAATTGTAATTAAATTCGCATAAACCTGCGCAATAATAACTTCTTTATTTTTTTTATTAAACGAGTAGATTTTTCCTTCTACATAACCATCTTTTTTAAAGATTTCAATATATTCGGCTCTATCATCAAGACTAGTCCACAAATCAATATCATGCGTTGTTTTACCAATCAATTCTTCTCTTGCATATCCAAATATTTTTTCAAATGTCTGATTGATATCATAAATTTTTCCAGTTTCTAAATTACTGATTATTATGAGGTTTGGTGTTTTATTAAATGCTTTTTCAAACTTATCAGTTGAGATTTGAAGTTCATTTTGTGCAAGTTTAAGCTCCGTAAGATCTGCTGAATTGCCAACAAGCCCAAGCAATTCTCCTGCAGAATTCAATAATGGAGATTTTACTGTTAACAGATAAACCTTTTTACCATCAGGATAAGTAACCCATTCAAAATTCTGTTTTGATACCTTATCTGCAAACATGATTTTGTCATGCTCACGAAAAAAATCAGCAACTTCTTTATCGACAATATCATAGTCGTTCTTACCTATGATTTCATCTTTTGACTTTCCGATAAACTTTTCAAAAGCTTTATTACATGCTATATAGGTAAATTTTGTATCTTTGACAAATATCAAGTTCTCTACACTATTGATTGTATTGTCATATAATTCTTTTAAGTCACCTATATCATTTTCAATATCAAGATTATTGAGCGCATAAGCAATATCTTCTGCGACTTCTTCTATTAGCGGTATTTCATGAGCATATTGAATATAGTTCTTATCAAGTGAAAGAGTCAAATACCCAAAAAATTTTCCATCATATTTCAATGCTATATTAAAAACACTTTTGCCGCTGTGCAATTCCATCAGAGGGCACTCTAAACAATTTTCTTTTGTTTTTTCAACAATTGAATAAACGTTATTATTTTCTACTGTTTTTGCTACACAATATGGAGTCCAGCCACTTTTTATTTTCTCTTTAAATAAAGTAAAATCTTTTTTATTATCTGTACCGGCAATATACTCAATTTTTTCATCACTGTCTGTCAGGACAATCCAAGCATCTACAAATACATGCTCGGATGCTAAAATATTACAACTTTCCTGAATCAATGCATGTTTATCTTTTTCTCTTACAATGAGTTGATTAACATTTCTTATGACCGATAAGACACCTTTTAAATGCTCGTTCTTATCTATATATTTCGAGATTAATTGAACAATATAATAAGTTACGAAAATGAATACAAACAAAAGTGCAGTAATTATTAAAACCTTGGTTATTTCTAATTTTTCATACGTCTTATCTGACTCCTTTTGAAACTTCATAGCCTTTTGTTGTGCATGTTCATAAATCTTTGATAGTGATACTTCCAATTTTAGGACATGCTCCGTATGTTTAGTTTTAACAATATTTGCAGCACCGATAAACTCATTATTATTTACAAGGGCAATAATCTCATCATCTATTTGTTTCAAATCTGTTAAAAGTTCTTTAGAATTTATATAGAGTTTTTTTCCATCTTCTCCAAGTATATTTTTTTCAATAACATTAAGATATTGATAAATATGTTTTTCATGTTTATTCATATCTTTTATCAGAAAAGAGTGTTCTTCCTGTGATGAAAACACAGCAATATCTTTTATGTCTTTGTGAATTTTTAATATCTCTGATTTTATAGTAAGCGCGGCGTTAGATACTTTAAGGGGATGATTATAGATATTTGATGATATTACATGCATGGCATTAATCTGATAAAAGATAAATGAAAGAATGGCTAAAGCAACTACTGCAAGAAAACTAAATGCTAAAAGAATTGCACGAATTTCTTTTGTTATTTTGTGAGTATTTATCATAAAACAGCCCTTTCTCATAAAACTAAATTACAGTGATTATACATTATACTGTTTGAAAGTAAAGGGACTAATGAACAGTGCTGAAAAATGCACTTATTTATTTAATTTTTATTCAATCTTATCGACCTCATAAAATTTTCTCAGCCATCTGTCCAGAGGATTTATCAGTTTATAAATTACCGGAACAACAAGCAGTGTCAACATCATGGAACTAATCAATCCGCCTATGATTGAAATTGCCATGGGTGCTTTCGTTTCACTTCCTAAACCCGTACTGAGCGCAAGAGGAATCATAGCAAAAATCATCGCTACCGTCGTCATCAAAATCGGTCTAAGTCTTTTCTCACCGGCTTCTATGAGAGCTTCATCTGCACTTTTGCCTCTCTCCATCGCAGAGTTTGCAAAATCAACAAGTAAAACTGCATTTTTCCCGACCATTCCCATGAGCAGCATAAACCCAATCATGACAAACAGACTAAACTGCTGTCCGCTCAGATACAGAGCTATCATGACGCCTATAATGCTCAGCGGTAAAGATACCATGATGATAATCGGCTGGATTAAAGACTCATATAAAATCGCCAAAATGATAAACATTAAAATTACCGATAATCCAAGAGCTGCTACAAAAGCTTCTCCGGTTTTTACCATCTCTTCAGCAAAACCTGTAAATCTGTAACTTACACCTTTAGGCATCAACTCATCGATGTGCTCTTTAGTATAGTTAACCGCACCGCCCAAATCAAGCCCGAATAAATCGGCATAAATGGACACTTGTCTTTGTCTGTCAAAGTGATAGATAGAGGCTAAAGATGTCGTATTTGTAAACTTCACCAGACCATCAAGATATACTAGCTCCCCATTTTTTGCTCTGAGTTGAATCTTTTGAATATCTTCTACATGTACTCTGTTTTTATCATCAAACCGTAGAGTGATGTTATACTGTTTTCCATTCTCTTCAAAATAGGAAATCTCCAAATCACTTGAAAATGCTGTAGAAATCGCCTGTGATATTTGCGAAGCCGAGATGCCGAATCTATTTGCATTTTCTCTTAAAATACTGATATCAATCTGAGGCTTGCCTTCGTCGAGATTTGTATCAATATCAACAAAACCTTTTTTCTTTTTCAGATAATCTGTTAAATTTTTGGTAGCTGTTTGCAAGTCATCAAAAGAGTCGGATTTTAAAACTATCTGATACGGAACGGAGACTCCTGTGCCTTTTATGCCTGGGATTGCAGCGGCTGTTATGTACATGTCGTTCTGATAGGGTTTTAGTTTGGCTCTAAACTCCTGAACAATCACTTCCTGATTATCCTTTCTTTTATCTTTTGAGACTAGTTTCACATAGATAAGTGATTTGTTTTTTTCTTGCACGCTGTTGTAACCAACGCTCAAAGTTGTAAACTCTACATTTTTATCATTTGCTACTAAATCTTCAATCACTTTGGATTTTTTTATCATCTCTTCCAACGATATGCCTGCATCCGCTTTGATTTTAATCTCAAACTCTGCTTGATCCTCTTTTGGTATAAAGTCCATGCCAATCTTTGGAAACAAGCTCAAACTTCCAAAAAACATCCCTAAAACTAAGATGAGCGTTAGTATCTTAAATCTCAAAACGATTTTCAATGTAGCTTCATACATCTTTTCTAAAAGTTTAAATATTGGCTCTGTTATATTATAAAACCTATTCTCCCCTTTATGTAAAACTCTCGCACTTGCACTTGGCATAAAAGTCATGGCAATGGTAAAAGAGATGACAATCGCAAAACCGACTGTCATTGCAAAACTCTCAAAAAACTTTCCGACGATTCCGCTCATAAAAGATACCGGGATAAATACGGCAAGCAACATGGCAGAGATAGCTACAATGGCGAACGCCATCTCTTTGGTGCCTTCTATTGCAGCTTCAAACTTGCCCATGCCGGCTTCCATTTTTTTATATATGTTTTCAAGCACAACAATGGCATCATCTATGATAATCCCGATAGACAAAGTCAAACCGACGAGTGTCATCTTGTTTAAATCAAACCCCATGTAATCCATCAAAGCAATAGTTCCCATGATAGAAATAGGGATAGAAAGCGCGGAAACTAAAGTGATAGTAACATTTCTTAAAAAGAAAAAGACTATGATAACAGCCAAAAAAGCACCATATACAAGGTCAAATTCCACATCTTCCAAAGAGTGGATAATAAAAGGGGAAGTATCTTGAAGCGCTTGAACTCCAAACTTATCTCCCGCCATTTTTTCCAATGATGGGATAGTCTCTTTCACCCTTTTGATTATGTCAAGCGTATTTGTTCCTGAGATTTTTTGCACCTCCAGCATCACGCCTTCAAGACCGTTATAGGAAGCGTAACTTTTTGCATCACTCAGAGTATCTTCTACATGTGCGATATCTTTAAGTCGAATATCATCTTTTATGAGAATGTTTTCCAGTTCAGCTACACTCAGTGCATCCGCTCTGGTTTTAAGCGTAAATTCCTTCGTACTGCTGATTAATTTTCCGCCGCCAATTTTTACATTTTCACTTGCTACGATATCGTTTAGCTCTGAGATTGTAATACCGAACTTGTTGAGCAAAGTCACATCCGGATAGATTTTTATCTCTCTGTCTTTGTACCCAATGATGTTGATTGCACCAACTCCGTTTATCTTTTGAAGCTGCGGTTTGACTTTTTCATCTGCAAAAATCATAAGGTTTTTGATGTTCTCCTTTTTTGCGGTTAAAAATACATTTATAACTGAAGCACCGCCGATATCGAGCTTGCTTACAAGGGGTAATTTCGCATCTCTAGGGAGTATGACCGCAGAGACTTTATCTCTTACATCATTTGCGCATTCATCAATATTTCGTTCTAAAAAGAACTTCACCATTACAACACTCGCACCCTCACTGCTTGTTGAAGTGATACTGTCAACTCCGCCGATTCTTGAGATTGCTTCTTCTATTTTGTCTGTGACTTGTGATTCAATCGTGCTTGATTCCGCACCCGGATAAACAGTCGTAATCGTCACCATTGGAAAGTCTATGTTTGGGAACAGAGCCGAGGGCATAGACTTGAAACTCATAAAGCCGAATATCACCAATGTTATCACATACATCAAAGTGGCTACGGGTCTGTTTATTGCTATTTTATACATAATTATTTACTTTTTATCCGCTACTGTTATATGTCCATCACCAAAAAGTCCGACCATAAAGTCTTTGGCTTCAACTTCAGCCTTTATCTTTCTATTGTCAGAATCTGCATGTGGATAAATCTTTGATATTACACCTTCATAAACAGTCTCATCTCCATTCACACTATATTTAAATGCTTGTCCGACTTGTACGCTTTTGTGGTATTTTTGATCAAACTCTAATACTATTTTTCTCTTTCTTGGCGTTTGAATTTTAAGAACAGTTTTAAGCATCATACCGCTCACAGTATCTCCGACTTCTATATCTTTTTCAAAGATAACACCATCAAAGGGAGCTCTTAAAAATGTTTTGTCATACAGTGCTTGTTGATAAGAGAGCTGATTCTTTGCATCTTCATACTTCAAGGCATAGACATCAAATTTACCTGCATCAATCAAATGTTTGATTTTTAGCTGCCGTTCATAATCACGCAAGGCAAATTTCAATGTTGTTTTTGCTCTCTCAAGCATAGCGAGGATATCATCGTTGTCCAAAACTGCCAAGACATCGCCTCTTTTTACTTCGTCTGCAATATCAACATTCACTTTTTTCACTATGCCGCTTGCATCAAAAGCCAAATTTGCACTTTGCTCTGCCTTGACATTCAATGTTGCGTAGATTTCACTCCCATGTAAGCTGAACATCAACAATAATAAACTAAAGATTTTTATCATTGGATATACTCCTCAACATTTTTCCCTTCATAATAGTAGTACATGGCATACGCCACTTCTAAATCATTCAGTGATGTTTTATACAACGCGTCTGCAACAGTTTTGGATGTCAAGGCATCAAGGTACACAACATAATCCACTATGCCGACATTGTATTTTTCCTCTATGACTTTAAAAGCGCTGTTTGCAGCTTTTTGCGCACTTGTGGCACTTTGTATCTTGATTTGGCTTGTTTGTATTCTTGCATTTGCCAACTCAAAGAGCATCTTTTGCTCTTTAGTCTTATAGCTTATTTGAGAGTTGAGAGCCTCTGAGTTTATCATCACTGCCTCTTTGCTCTTATCCATAACGCCATTGTCATACAACCTCATATTGAAAGTCAACATGAGCTTATTTTGATTCTCAGCGCCTTTAGGATGAGAGGCATCTGTTCTATCGTATTCATACAGACTATAACTGTCTTCAACTCTAATTTGCGGATAGTAACTACTGTCTATAGCCCGTGCACTGCTTACAACCGCTTCTTTTTGCGCGATTAAAGCTTTTAAATTTTCGGCTAACTCATAGCCGGATTCGCTTGGAATCATAAACTTAGAATCATCTAAATCTTCAACGCTCTTGCCAACACTGAGTTCCAATGATTTTTTCAAAGATAAGATTTGAAATTTTATAGACTCCATCTCATAAATATTTGTGTCATAAGATGCCTGTATCCTATCTACTTCATCTTTTGTAGCTACATCTGCTTCATAAAATTTTTCAACACGTTCTAGCTGTGCCTGAAGATATTTCTTCGCTTCATTTTTAGCGTCTAGTGTATCATTTAAACTTTTTATAGTAAAAAAATCTTGAACAATATTTAATACTACCGACTTTTGCATGTCACCTTTTTCATAAGTAGCAGATTTAAGTTCACTTTTTGCCTGATTGACTAAAGATGATTTTTTTCCGCCATCATAAATATCAACTCCAACTTTGGCAAAACCGCTATAAGTATCTCCTGGCTGCATAGGGCTTCTGTCATCCGACCTTTGATAATAAGCACCAACATCAAGAGTAGGATAATAAGAGGACTCTCTAGCCTCCAACTCTTTTGCTTTTGATATTTCACTCAAAGTTTTAGACACAACCAAGTCATTCTTAGTCTTTGCAAAATCTATCAGTTCTTTTAAACTATCTGCATATATAAATATTGGAATCACTAAAAGCAGCAACCTTTTCATCTCTTTACCTCTATCAAATCAAATAACGCATCCACACTATCATGAATCTCTTGTTTTAAATCACTGATGCTGTTTGTCACTTCGCTGGTTATAAACATCCCCTCTGCCATGACAAAAAGTCCTCTGGCGAATTTATTGGATGCTTCTATAAGTTCTCCTCTATCTATTCCGTCTTGAATAATCTTACTAAACCAGTGAAAATAACTGTTTGAACACTGCGTTTGAAAGTCAATCATATCTTTGTCTTGTTTTACTAGTGAAATAGATATAAATTCTCTATAAAGTTGCCTTAACTCTGCATCTTCATCGTTATAAAAAAATTCAGAAAACAGTTTGATTTTATCTTTTGTATTGGCAGTTTGGGAAAGTTTTTTCTCTTTGATGATGTTTCGCTCTTGTATCAGGATATTTACAATCTCAAAAACAATATCTTCCTTGTTTTTAAAATAATCATAAATCGTGCCTTTTCCAACTCCGGCTGTTTTAGCGATTTGTGAAATAGTTAAGTTGCTGATGCCGTTTTGAAAAAACAACTCTTTACATGCGAGTGCTATGTCTTTTCTTTTTTGTACTTTGTCTACAATAATTGCCATGATAATTCACCTCATTTATAATGACCGACCATCAGTCATTTAAAAGAATTGTATATCTTTGTTTATTAACTTCTGCTTAGCCATACTAATTCAGATATGTTAAGAATTAGTTTTTATCTCTAGGCAAGGCTATAGAAAAAAGTGCTCCATTATCAATATTCCTCCACTTCAGGGAACCGCCTAATTCTTTTTCAACAATAATTTTTGACATATAAATGCCCAAACCAGTTCCGGCTTCTCCCTTCGTGGTAAAGTACAGTTCACCCATTTTATCGATTGCATTTTCAGGAATACCGCCTGCATTGTCGCTTATCTCAACTATGCAGCTGCCTTCATTTTCAAAGCTCTTTATCTCTATCTGAGGGTTTTGTACTTTCTTACTTACAAGGGCATCTTTTGCATTGTTGAGTATATTGACAAAAACTTGCATGAGTTCGTTGGGAACTAAACTCACTTCTGCCTTAACGTTATAATTTTCAATAATCTTAATATTATGATTATTAAAACTATGTTCAAGTAAACCTATAGTTTGTTCCATAATGTCATCTATATTTTTAAATGATTTTTCTTTATTGGGTTTGAAGAAATTTTTAAAATCATCTACTGTTTGACTCAGGTACATCACTTGCGATTCAATTTCATTCAATTTTTCCGAATCACCGTTATCTTCTCTTACACCCATCTCAATATCAATTTTAAAGACATTTGTAATCATTTGAATAATATTCAACGGTTGTTTCCACTGATGAGCTATGAGTCCGATCATGTTGCCCATAGCAGCCTGTCTTGATTGAACAATCATCATCGCATCTTTAGCTTTTATATCTTGGGTTAATTTAATCCTCTCTGTTATATCTTGACAGACAGAAGCTATATAATAATTATCCTCATCAAAAATATCTTTTAATCTTGTGAACACCGTATGAAACCAGACTATTGAACCATCCTTTTTTATACATCTTTTATCTATCTCAGCAAAACCTTCAGAGCTGTTTAAAGCTTGACTAAAAACTTCTGCATTCCTTTTTTTATCTTCAATATACGTCAGCTTCTTGAAATCTAGTTTTAATAGTTCGTCTTTAGAGTAACCAAGTAATTCGGCAATTCTGTTATTTACTTCTAAAAAATTTCCATTTTTGTCCAGAAAAGATATTCCAAAACTACTCTGCTCATACAAAGCATTTAACTTTGCATTACTATGTAATTTTTTCGCCACCTCTTCTTGCACTCTTTTTTCTAAGAACGATTTTTCATCTTCTATCAATTTCGCTTGATATTTTAAAGTCAAATGTGTTTTAATTCTAGCCAATAAAATTTCATTGTCAAAAGGTTTTGTAATATAATCAACAACTCCTAAATTAAGCCCTTTGACTACATCTTTATCTTGCGCTTTAGCTGTAAGGAATATAACAGGTATCTCTTTTGTAGACTCTGAGTATTTGAGTTTTTCAACTACTTCATAGCCATCCATCTCCGGCATCATGATATCCAGAAGAATAAGATCAGGGTGGATACTATTTGCAAGCTCTAAAGCCTTTTTTCCGGAAGTGGAAAATGCTACATGTTTATAACCGGCTTTTTGCAATATTGCATGAACTAATTGTATATTTTGAGGATTGTCATCTACTACTAAAATCGTAAGGCTTTTTATATTTTCAGTATAAGCCATTTTCTATCCTTTCATAAGCTTTTGTTTTATGACACTTAAATGTTCTTTTGCCTTTTCATATTCAAGTTTGTCCAAACTCTCTTCCAACTCTTGTATCTCTGCTTCATCTAGAACATTCCACAGCTGACCAAGCATATCTTGTGTGTCTTCAAAGGAGACAATAAAATTTTTATCTAACTTGATTGTAAATAAATTTAACGTATCTAATATTTCATTTCTCGTCAGCTGGGATATTGTATCACTATTATTCTGAATTTGTATTGATTTTTTTATATTATTTATTGTAGCTATAAGTTTATTATACAGTGGCTTTGTCAATATAGTTTTTTTCTTAAAATCACTGCTTTCATTGATATTCTTAGCCAAATCATATACGTCATTTATTAATAAATTACCGCTTACCCCTTTGAGTGTGTGTATAAATGCATTATACTTATCCGTTCCTATCGCACTTTCATGCAATTCTTCTTCACAATTTTCATATTCTTTTACAAAATTTAAAAGAAGTTTAGATGCCAGCTTTGTATCACCGTCAAGTTTTTGAAGAAGTTTTGCCGCATCAACTCCATCAATCTGCTCAGGAAATGAGAAATCGGCTAGCTGCAATTGTTTGTACTCTTTACCCTTGATTTTCAAGTTTCTGCTCTTTTTATTTGGCACTATAAATTTCAAAAGAGTCTCTTTTAGCTCTTTAAAATCAATCGGCTTTGTAATGTGTGCCACCATACCTGCAGCTTTAGAGTTCTCTTTATCTTGTTCCATAGCAGCAGCTGTCATGGCGACAATCGGGATATTTTTTTTATCCTCTAACTTTTTAATCTCTTTTGTAGCCTCTAAACCATCCATGACAGGCATTTGAAGGTCCATCAGAACAAGATCATACGATTTATTCTTTACTAGATTGAGAGCTTCTAAACCGTTGTTGGCTATCGTTACATTGACATGCATCTTGTCAAGGTAGACTTTTGCAACCTCTTGATTTATTTGATTATCCTCTACTAAAAGAATATTTACCCCTTTTATAGATTTCAACTTCTCATCATATTTATAGATACTTTCCTCAGAGCTTATATTTGGATTTGTACTCTTTTGCTTTTCAACTATCAAGGTATCATAAAGAGTTGAAGCGGT
>CALCGG010000141.1 GCA_937900945.1 uncultured Sulfurimonas sp.
AAAGAACGCTCAACAGTGTTTTGGACAGTGACTGAAATGTTATCATTTTCTAAACTTTTTCCTATGATGCTCAGCGCAGCGTTTAAAATACTTTCTACGGTTGTTTGCTCTGCTACATGCAGCGGTTTGAAAAAGCTTATAAAATTAGCGATAGTCTCCGAGAGCTGCTGTGTTTTTTGCGAAACAGTATCTATACATGTAGTGAACTCTTCATCAGAGATTTTTTCCTCCAGCTGCATAGACAGATTGATATTATTGACCACCATAGCGATAACATTAAGAGGTTGTCTCCATTGATGCGCTATCATAGATATCATCTCACCCATGGCAGCTTGGCGTGATTGTGCAATCATCATCTCGTCTTTAAGTGCTAGTTCATCTTGTATTTGTTTGAGTTGTGTTATGTCGCTGATAATGACATTAATAGAAGTCTCATCAGCCAATTTACCGACAAGATGTGCCCAGAAACTTGTACCGTCTTTTTTGAACAAGCGTATGTCACATGACTGTGTTTCCTTTGAGTCTAAAATCTTTTTGCGATGCAAATAGGACTTGTCCTGATCCCCATAGGGCATAAAAGCTGAGAGATGTTTATTAATTAAAGAAGTCCTTGTGACTCCAAGCATACTTGCTGCAGTGAGGTTTACTGCTGTAATCAAGCCTTCAGGATTTATAGTAAAATAACCGACTGGAGCCAGATTGTAAAGGTCAAAATACTTTTGTTTTGAGTTGCTGAGCTCATCTTGTGTAGTTTTGAGTGCTTCATTTTGCATCTCAAGTTCAATCTTGTGTATCTCAAGCTCTTCAAACATCTTTTTGACCTCTTTTATCGGCATAGTGTCATTTTGATTGTGAAGTTTTAGCATTTTATTTTTAACAATCTCTTCAGCCTGTGCTCTTAAAAGCTCTTTAGAATTTCGTAAGTCTGTTTTCTCTGCCATTGTCTTTACCCTTCTTTTATTTTATTTCACGCTCTGTTGTAGCAACCCCATACATCTTTCCGGCTTCATTGACTAAAGCTGTAGAAGTGAGCAAAATATTGATGATAGAGCCGGACTTTGTTTTTCTCTTTGTTGCATAAGGCTCCATAATCTCATGTTTGCCCAGTTTTAGTATAGTCTCTAGCTCTTCATCTGCTTGTTCTTTTGGAATTCTATCTTTAACATTCATCTTCAGCGCTTCAGCTTCACTCCATCCGTACATCTTTGTTGCCATCGGGTTCCATGCCAAGATCTTTCCATCCAAATCCTGTATGGTGATAGCATCATTTGCATCCCGTATGATGACAGCCATGCGAAGCAGTTCTTTATTGGTGTTGCTGAGAGTTTGTCTCATCTCTATGATTTGTGTAATATCCACAAAGGTGATGACCGCTCCTTCGATGATATTTTCTAGCGTACGGTACGGCTGGATGCGCATCATGTACCATTTGCCCTCAGTCGTCTGCACCTCGATCTCTTTTGGAACCAAAGTGTCAAGAGTCCTTTGGATATCATCTTTGAGTTTGTCATAGCCGACAAGGTTTGAGGCTATATGGTTGAGCGGTCTTCCTAAGTCACTTGGAAGAAGGTTGATGACTCTTGTGAGTGCCGGCGTAAAACGGAGTATGCAAAGTTTTTGGTCAACAAATACTGTTCCTATATCTGTACCTGCTAAAAGGTTGTTCATGTCATTGTTGGAGCGGGATAAATCCACCACTTTTATCTGCAGCTCTGTGTTGACTGTTGAGAGTT